>DASVNL010000864.1:0-3884 GCA_036383875.1 Thermoanaerobaculia bacterium | reverse complement strand
GGGAACCACGCCATGCGGCCGTGTTCCGCGCTCGCGAATTCGATGCGGTGGTCGTCGGTCAGGCGGACCGAAAAGTCGTCGACGATCGGGTATTCATCCATCTCGCGATTATGGCTCGACGCACGTGAAGCACGGCGTCGGACCGTCGCCGTTGGGCGTGATCGTCGTGACCTGCTGCGTGTCGTTGTTCGTGACCGTCGCGAAGACCCACGTCAGCGTCTGCCACACGGGATCGACGTAGATGGCGGAGCGCTCCCCTTCCGCGCCGGCGGGGAGATCGAGCTCCGCGTACGCAGGATGAAACACATCGCTGGGAACCGTGAACTCGAACCACTGCTCCGTCCGCACTTTCGTGTCCGGATTGACGATCGTCGCCCGCACGCGTTGCGGCGTCTCGCCGAACGGCCGCACTGCGTACGCGCGCAGCTTCACGCGATAGCGCGGGTCGCGCGGGACGTCGAGCAGCGCGAGCGTGTGCTCGCGCGACATGTCGCGTTCGCGCACGACCGGGATCTCCGTGCCGAAGCCGTCGCGAACGCGCGACGTGTCGCGCACGCGCAGCGAGAACGAGAGCGTGTCCGACTCACCGCGCGGTGAAAGCAGGATCGCGCCGTGCGGATAGTCCTTGCCTTCGAATCGCGTGTACGAGCTCGGGGACAGACGCTCGCCGCACGGATAGGTGATGCACACCGTCTTCTCGAGGTAGTTCCCGTTCTCGACGTACCACGGGTTCGGATTCGCGACGACAGCCTCGCTGATCCAATGCGAGCCGTTCGCACCATTCAGTTCATCGAGGACCGGAAAGAGGATGCTCTCGAACGTGGAGGGATGCGTTTCGTCGAAGTAGTACAGCGCGGCTTCGGTGCGTTCGATCGCGTCGCCGTGAATGAGATCGATGGGAACCAATCCTTCGGCGTGCGCCGGCGGCGTCAGCCAGACCGCGAAGCCGCCCGGCTCCGGCTTGACGTCGAGCGGCACGCCGCCGGCGACGCGAATGACGACGTCGGCGCAGTTGCCCGCGGCGCACACGCGGTTCCCGTCCGTGCGCGTGATGCGGATGCGCGGACGCTCGAGGGTGTTCGCAGGCAGCGCGAACGGATGCGCCTCGACGACTCTCGCCCCGCCGTTGCGCACGACGAACAGCTCCTGCGCGTAGATCGCATCGAGTCCCTTCCGGAACACTTCGAGGCGATACGACCCCGGAGGAAGCGGCGCGAGCTGCACGCGATGCGCGGTGCGAATCGGCGGACTGCAGAAGCCGTGGATGTCGACCACGACTTTGATCACGTTGCCGACGACGTTGACGCTGTCCGTCGTCGCGCCGCAGACCACCGCCAGGCGCAGCTCGATCGGATCGGCGGACGTCGGCGCGATCGGATCCATCACCACGGGTTCGAGCGCGGACAGCGGAAACGCAGCCAGGGCGAGCAGAAACCCAAATACGGTCTTCTTCATGATTCCTAAATGCTATTACAGCATTGCAATAACTTGCAACGCGCGAGAGCACGATGCCGATTCAGCATCAAAAACAGAAAGGCCGCCCGAGGGCGGCCTTGGCAAGTGGAGCGGCAGGCTCTTAGCCTGCCGGCCATGCGAAAACGGCGGGCTGAGAGCCCGCCGCTCCACTTCTATTCTTCGATGCGGTAGTTCGGCGCTTCCTTCGTGATCGTCACGTCGTGCGCGTGCGACTCGCGAAGTCCGGCAGCGGTGATGCGGACGAACTGCGTCTTCGTGCGCAGCTCCTCGATGTCCTTCGCGCCGGAGAGTCCCATGCCCGAGCGAAGTCCGCCGACCATCTGCGGGATCATCGCGGCGATCGAGCCCTTGTACGGGACCTTGCCTTCGATGCCTTCCGGGACGAGCTTGGTCATGTCGTCGGCCTGCTCCTGGAAGTAACGATCCTTCGATCCGGCCTGCATCGCCGCGATCGAGCCCATGCCGCGATACGCCTTGAACGTGCGGCCCTGATAAAGAATCGTTTCGCCCGGCGCCTCGTCGGTGCCCGCGAACAGCGATCCGATCATGACCGTGCTCGCGCCCGAGGCGAGAGCTTTCGTGATGTCGCCGCTGAACTTGATGCCGCCGTCGCTGATGATCGGCACATCGAACCGTTCCGCCGCGCGGACGCACTCGAGGATCGCGGTGATCTGCGGAACGCCCGCACCTGCGATCACGCGCGTCGTGCAGATCGAGCCCGGTCCGATGCCGACCTTGATCGCGTCGACGCCGAGCTCGCAGAGGTCGCGCGCACCTTCGTACGTCGCGACGTTGCCCGCGATGAGCGGCGTGTCGGGATAGAGTTTTTTGAACTGGCGGACGGTATCGAGCACGCCGTTCGAATGCGCGTGCGAGGAGTCGAGGACGATGACGTCGACCTTCGCGTCGATGAGCGCGCGCGCCCGCTCGATGCCGTCCTTGCCCGCGCCGATCGCAGCGGCGACGCGCAGACGTCCGAGGGGATCTTTGGCGGCTTGCGGGTAACGGCGAGCCTTCTGGATGTCTTTGACGGTGATGAGACCTTTGAGATCGCCGTTCGCATCGACGACGAGAAGTTTCTCGATACGGTGATGGTGAAGAACTTCGCGAGCCTGCTCGAGCGTCGTTCCGACCGGGACCGTCACGAGGCTGTCTTTGGTCATGCGCTCGGCGATCGGAAGATCGAAGCGCGTTTCGAAGCGAAGGTCGCGATTCGTGAGGATGCCGACGAGTTTGCCGTTCGCATCCGTGACCGGCACGCCCGAGATCTTGTACTTCTCCATGACCTGCAGCGCCTCGGCGATGGTCTGCCACGGGCGCATGGTCACCGGGTCGACGATCATGCCGGCCTCGGAGCGTTTCACCTTGTCGACTTCCTCGGCCTGGCGATCCGCGCTCATGTTCTTGTGGATCACGCCGAGGCCGCCGTGCTGCGCCATCGCGATCGCGAGACGCGCTTCCGTGACCGTGTCCATCGCGGCCGAGAGGATGGGGATGTTCAGACGGATGTCGCGCGTGAGGCGCGTCGTCACGTCGACGAAGTTCGGATGAATGTCAGACTTTGCTGGTTTGAGCAAAACGTCGTCGAACGTCAGCGCGAGTGGGATGGCCTCGGCGAAGCGTTCGTAGCCGGCCGGTTCGGGCCGTTCTACCTCGTGAATGTCGACTCGACCGATTACCGGAATGTCACGCAAGACTCGTTCGTCGCTCATGTCCGTCCCCCGAAAGTGAGTATAGAACGCCGTGTCATGCACCGGAATTGCACGCCGGATTCGCGGAGAGTTCGTCGGTGATGATTCGGTTCACAGTTGAGGAGCGGCATTTGACGGACGTCGAAGGACGGCCCGTCGGCGAGACTGCGCCGGATGCGGTCGCGTTTCACAGCTTCGAGGCGGAGAGTGTCGACGACGCGGTGCGGCTGTTCGTGTCGCGCGACGCCGGCGAGATTCTCGGCAGCGTGTTGAAGTTCCCCGGATTTCAGGCAGTCGCGACCGTCCGGAAAGCGGGAGGGGTGTACACCCTGCAATTCACGCCGAGCAGTCAGGCGTATCGCATCTAGCGGCGTCGCGCCGAACGTTCACGAACTTCGTTCATTGCGTAACCGGGCGTTCACGTCTCTTTCAACTCGCGCCGCTACTCTCTCGTGCATGCGGTTGAATCACCTCGTGGCCATCCTCGGCGAAGCAGGCGAAGACGGAGCGCTCCTCGCGCATCCGTCAGCCGGAGCGGATGATCTCCTTCAGCATCTCATCATGCAGCCGGTAAACGCCGAAGACCCCGACGCGATACCGGTTGAAGAGAAATGAGAAGGCGTAGACCTTCCCGCTCTGTGCGTGGACGTATCCCGACAATCCGATGACGCCGGAGATGTAGCCCGTCTTCGCGTAGACCTGACGCGCGTACGGCGG
>DASVNL010000863.1:0-11245 GCA_036383875.1 Thermoanaerobaculia bacterium | reverse complement strand
ACGACTTTCGTCCGATTCATCACATTCAGCAATTTCTCGATTTCCTCGGGCGTCACCGGCAATCCGACGACCGCTCCCATCTCGAGAAATACGAAGATCATGACTTTGCCCAGCAGCTTCCTGAAACGGGACACACGTCCTCCCTGTTGGTTTCACGCGTGAAAAGTCACAAGCGCTAAACCGCAGGAGGGCCGCGGAAGGTGAGATCGCCGGCGAGCGCGACGGGCTGAATCGCAGCAGTCGCTTCCGTCGCGACGCCGAGCGTCGCGGGCGCATCGAGCGCCGGCTCCATCATCGCGACGAACACCGGCACGATCGCCACCGTCGTCGCGACAAAGAGCGCGGCGACGCAGACGATCAACACGAGAGTGCGCGACGACATCACGCCCGGCATTGTAATCGTGCGGGAGTTCGCGCCCGTCGGGATTTCGTCCGGGATGACGGATGGATGTCCGCCCGGACCAGCCTGCTGTGGCACCATGCCCGCGCGCAAAAATCCAGGAGACAGGGAGAGGGAGCTGCATGGCGTTTCGGAAAGTGACGTGGGGAGTGGCAGCTGTGTGCTTGTTCGCCGGCGTGACCTTGAGCGCGGCGACGAACGTTCCGGCCAAAGCAATGTGGCCGTTCGAAGAAAACGGCGGGCGGTACCCGTCGAACGTGGCGTATGCGGGCCGTGTCCAGTCGGGGCGCGTCTTCGTGACGACGGACGGCAAAGTCGTCCACTCGCTGCGCGCCAATGGAAATGATCGCCGCTGGTCAGTCGTGGAAGTGCTCGAAGGTACGTCCGGGCCGATGAGCGGGCAGCCGTCTTCAACGGTGATCTCTCGCTTCAATGGCACGCAGGCGGCGCGGCTGCAGACTTTCGAGAGCCTTCGCTTCAACGGTCGCGGCCTGACCAGCGAGTTGCGTTTGCGCGACGGCGGCGTCGAGCGTCTCTTCGAGCTCGCACCCGGCACGAGCGCCGATCGCATCCGCGTTCGGCTCGACGGTGCAAATGATCTGGCCGTGAGCGCGGACGGCGCCCTGCGCATCACCACCGGCGTGGGCGATTTGCAGCTCTCCGCTCCGATCGCGTGGCAGATGTCGGGTCAGAAAAAAGTGCCCGTGGATGTCGCGTACACCGTGCGCGGCAAGTCGTATTCGTTCTCACTCGGCGCTCATGACACGAAGCGCACCGTCTACATCGATCCGCTGCTGCGCGCGACGTACGTCGGCGGAACCGGCAGCGAAGGCACGTTCGACGTGGTGGCCGGCGTCGACCGCGTCTATGCATGCGGCGGCACGAACACCGGCTTCCCCGGAACGGCCGGAGGCGCACAGCCGGCCGACGCGCCTGGCGTCGACGTCTACGTGGCGATGTTCAGCTTCGATCTCACCACGTTGATCGGCGCGACGTATTACGGCGGGAATGGAGACGACTTCGCCCCGACCCTCTCGGTCACCGCGGACTCGATTTACATCGGCGGCTACACGCTCAGCACGAACCTTCCGGGCACGACCGGCGGCGCGATCCCGGCGTTCGCCGGCGGAACCGAGCCCGACGCCTTCGTAGCCCGTCTGTCGCTCGATCTCACCACGATCCACCGCGCGAGTTACTTCGGCGGCACGCAGCGCGATCAAGCGGACGGAGTGGAAGTCACGCCCACCGCGGTCTATCTCGCCGGCTACAGCAGCTCGGTCATTCCCGGCACGGCCGGCGCGGCGCAACCTTCCCTGGCGGGCAGCAGCGACGGCTTCGTCGCACGTTTCAGCCCCGACCTCACCACTCTCGTCCGCGCCACGTACCTCGGCGGAACTCAAGGCGACGGCGTTTCCGGCGATCCCTCCGCAACGGCCACGTCGCTCTACGTCGCCGGCACCACCGATTCTCACGACTTCCCGAACACCGCCGGCGGACTGATGCCGGCGCTCAATGCCCTCGATTCCTCTCACGCGGGATACGTCACGCGGCTTTCGCTCGACCTCACGCAGAACATCCAGTCCACCTACTACGCACGCGACTTCGGGCACATCAGCGTCTTTACCGTCGAGGCGGCGCTGGGTGACGTGTTCATCATGGGTCGAGGACAAGGTTCGGGACTGCCCGGAACCGCGGGTGGTGCACAGCCGACGCACGGTGGCGGGTTCTCCGATCTCTTCATCGCCCGTCTCGCACCGACGCTCACCAGCGTCGTCAACGCAACCTACTTCGGCGGAGCCGACGACGAGGAACCAGGCACCAACGCCCTCTTGATCTCAGGCGGCCGCGTCTTCGTCGGCGGGCATTCCACCTCCGACACTCTGCCGGGCATCACCGGCGCGGCGCAGGCAACGAAAGGCGGACCGACCGACGACTACGCGGACGCGTTCATCGCCCGGTTCAGCGCCGATCTGACGACGCTCGATCAATCCACCTGGTTTGGCGGTCCTGCCCACGAAAGCGGGAGCGCGCTCACGGCCGGACCCACCGGGATCATCTATCTGGCGGGCGGCCAGCCGGGCACTCAGTTGCCTGGAACCACCGGTGCGGCGATCGACAGCTTCGCAGGCGGCGACGGCGACGGCTTCATCGCGGCGTTCACTCCCGATCTGACGGCCACCGCCGCGACGCCCAGCATCACGATCTCCGATGTGTCCGCGGTCGAAGGCAACGCCGGCAGCACGATCTTCACGTTCGCGGTCTCGCTGTCGCAGCCGCCTTCGAGCAACGTCTCGGTTCAGGTGCAGACCGTTGCGGGCAGCGCCACCGCGCCGAGCGACTTCCTTCCGTTGCTGCCGTTCGCCCTGACGTTCACGCCATTCGGCCCGACGACGCAGAACGTCACGGTGCAGGTCGTCGGCGACTTCACCGACGAGCCGGACGAGACCTTCACCGTCGTTCTCAGCAACCCGAACGGAGCGACGATCGCCGACAACTCCGGCCTCGGCACGATCATCAATGACGACGCGATCGCGGTCCCGCCCGCGCCATCCGTCCCGACGTTGTCCATCGGTGCACTCGCGGCGCTCGCATGCGCCCTCGGCCTTGCAGCCATCTTCGCGACTCGATCCTGACGCACCCGTGCGCTGGCCTTCTCCTTCGCCTGGAGGAGAAGGCCGGCCTCGAACGTCCGGTATCCTCCCTCGGTCGTGAACATCGCGCACACTCTCACGCCCGTCGAGCTCACCGAGTTCCTGCTCAACGTCGCCACCGTGCGGCCGGTCTTCATCTGGGGACCGCCCGGCATCGGCAAGTCGTCGCTCGTGCAGGAGTTCGCACTTTCAGTCGGACTCGATTGCGTTTCGCTGCTCGGCTCGCAGCTTGCGCCCGAGGATTTGATCGGCGTGCCGCAGATCGTGGATGGCAAGAGCCGCTTCTGCCCGCCGTCGACGATCGCGCGCGACGAGCCGTACTGCCTCTTTCTCGATGAGCTGAACGCCTGCTCGCATGAAGTGCAGAAGGCGTTCTACTCGCTGATTCACGAACGCCGCCTCGGCGAATACGAACTGCCCGCGGGCTCGATCGTCATCGGTGCGGGCAATCGCGCGCAGGACAGCGCGATCGTGAAGCCGATGTCGTCCGCGCTCGTGAATCGCATGGTGCACGTGCAGCTCAAGGCGTCGCATCGCGACTGGCTCGCGTGGGCCGGTCGCACGGCGATTCATCCGCTGATCATTGAGTATCTGCAGACGCGTCCCGATCATCTCTGGAGCCAGCCGCCGAAAACGGAGGAGCCGTTCTCGACACCGCGCTCGTGGCACATCCTCAGCGACGCGATGATCGCGTTCGGCGAGAACCTCAACGATGCGCGACTCGAAGCGCTCGCCTACGGCTGCCTCTCGCCGCATCACGCGACGCAGTTCAAAGCGTTCGTGAAGCAGGTACGCAGCCGCTTCACGCTCGCCGCGATTCTCAAAGGCGACCTGCAGTGGCCGGATCGTCCGGAAGATCGCGACGTGCTGTATTTCCTCTCGCAGTCGTTCCGCGCGCATCTCATCAAAGAGCTGCCGGCCGAGAAGCCGGAAGGGAGCAGCCACGCACGCGAGCTTGCCCATCGCGCGAAAGCGCTGCTGAAAGAGCTCGCCGCGATCAATCTCGAGATCGCGCAGATGGTGGTCGCGCAGCTCGAAGAGCAGTCCGCGTTGCCGTCGTGGTTCCTCGTCGAAGTCGTGCGCGATCTGCCGCGGCTCGTGGAGCGAAAGGCCAACTGAGTGGCGAAGCGCGAGCGCCCGCCGCAGAAATTCGACGCGGCCACCGAGGCCTTTCGCGCGGGTCTGCACCTCGTGAGTGCGCATCCGCTGTTCGCGCCGCTGCTGATGCGCATCGACGTCAATCGCCAGCGCAACAACTATTGCCCGAACGACGGCTGGGCGGTCGCGCTCGAGAACGGATCGATCCACGTGCATCCGACGCGACGCGGCGAGTCCGCGGAGTGGGCGTACGTTCTCGCGCACGCGCTGCTGCATTTCGCGTTCGATCACTTTCACGTCGGCGAGAAGTCGATCGAATGGAACACCGCGTGCGACGTGGTGGTCACGAAGTTTCTCGGCGATCTGAAGTTCGGCAAGCGCCCAGTCGACATGGACGCAGACCTCGGCGATCTCGCATCGATGAGCGAAGAACGCATCTTCGCTCGCTTCCGCCGCGACGGCATCGCGCGCGGCCTCGATTCGCTCAGCACCGCGGGCGAGCGCTCCGGCGATCTGTTCTGGACTCCGCAGCCTGCACACGATTCGCGCCGTGAACGCTGGGCTCACGCATTTGCCGCGGGACTCACGGCCTCAGTCACGAGCGCCGTTCGCGTCGCCGGCGGTTACGAATCGCACCTCGGCTCGACGAAAGAGGATTTGTCGCACGCGGAACAAGCGCGGCGCTGGTTCATCAACAGCTATCCGTTGCTCGGCGCGCTCGCCGCCGCGTTTCACATCGTCGAACGCCCCGACGTCGCGCAGCGCCTCGGCATCACCATCGCCGCGATTTCCGCGGAGATGAAAGAGATCTACATCAACCCTGCATCGGCGCTGTCGATCAGCGAGGCGCGATTCGTCATCGCGCACGAGCTGCTCCACGTCGGACTGCGTCACGAGGCGCGACGCCAGGGCCGCGATCCGCATCTCTGGAACGTCGCCTGCGACTTCGTCATCAACGACTGGCTGTTCGAGATGGACATCGGAACGATGCCGGAGTTCGGCGGATTGCACGACGTGAGTCTGCGCGGACTCTCTGCTGAAGCGATCTACGACCAACTCGCGGTCGACCTGCGGCGCAATCGCAAGCTCGCGACGTTTCGCGGAATCGGCGAAGGCGACATGCTCGAGGAATCGCCGGACTGGTGGACGCGCGTCGATGCGCAAACGCTCGACGACTTCTATCGCCGCGCGCTCTCGCAGGGACTGACGTATCACCAGGAATCGGGACGCGGTCTTCTTCCCGCGGGCTTGCTCGAAGAAATTCGCGCGCTCGATCGTCCGCCGATCGCGTGGGACGTCGAGCTCGCGCGCTGGTTCGACGATCACTTCCTCGCGATCGAACGCCAGCGCACGTACGCGCGACTGAGCCGCCGTCAATCATCGACACCGGACATCGCACGTCCGCGCTACGTGAATCCGGCCGACGATGCGACGCGCACGTACGCGGTGGTGCTCGACACTTCCGGCTCGATGGATCGCGCGATTCTCGCGAAGGCGCTGGGCACGATCGCGAGTTACTCCATCGCGCGCGATGTGCGCGGCGTGCGGCTCGTCTTCTGCGATGCGACGACGTACGACCAGGGCTACGTCTCGCCGGACGAGATCGCGGGGCGCGTGAAGATTCGCGGTCGCGGCGGAACCGTGCTGCAGCCCGGCATCGACCTCGTCGAGAAAGCGGAAGATTTCCCCGAAAAAGGGCCGATTCTCATCATCACCGACGGCCTCTGCGATCGCTTTCTGGTCAAACGTGAGCACGCGTTTCTGCTGCCGCAGGGACGCTCGCTGCCGTTCGTGCCGAAAGGTCCGGTCTTCTACATCAACTGACTGAGGTCGATGCGCTTGTCCTTCACCGGCGGACACCAGTAGTACCCGCCGGTGACCGGTCGCGAGAATGAGAACAGTCCGTCGACGATGCCGTCTTCGTGGCCGACCATGCGGTGCATCTGCACCTCGAAGCGATGCAGCGATTCGACGTGCGCGATGAACTCGAGCCCTTCCTGTGTCGCGTTGGCCCACGGCAGTGAGCGGCGGACCATGAACGCGGGCGGCTCGAAGCTTTCCTGCTCGGTGCGTTTGATGTGCGCGGACGGCGGCGCGTCTTCGATCTCTTCGTTCGATTCGGCGCGGCGTCCGATCAGCATCTCGCGCTCCTCTTCGCCGAAGCCGCGGAATCGCGAGAGGTCGTGCACCCAGCGCTGCACGACGAGGAAGCTCGAGCCGTCATCGCGCAACGCCGCGGCGATGGCCTTGTTGCCTTTCGGATTCTCGGTGCCGTCTTCGAAGCGCGTGAGATCACGGCCACCTTGGTACATGAACGTGTCGTTCGAGTCGACGAGCAGGAACGCGTCGTCGAGCACTTCGCGCAGTTGCTGCGTGAAGTCGAACACGACGCCGCGATCTGCGCCGCGCAGCAGAAAGCAGAGCGCCTCCTGCGTCGACGGGACGCTGCACGCCGGACCCGACATCGCCGGAAAGGTTCGCAGTCCGTCGAGCGATTTGCCGAGGGCGAGGGCGAGCGGCTCGCCGATGCCGATCACGCCGCAGTCGAGTGCGAACACGTCGCGCAGATTGCGCAATGCGGTGCGCACGTCGGAGCGCGGTGCGACACGGAACGTGAGCGTGCGTCCGACGTTCGGGCGGTCGGCGAGGATGGAGGGTTGCGCTTTCTTGAGACGCGTCTTCATTCGGGCGCGCGATTATCTCATTCGCCGCACCCGCGACTCGCGGAGCGCGCCGCGTCCGACGTCGGATAGAGCGCACGTGCGGCCTGCGCGTGCGCGCAACGCTCCGCGCGCTTGCCGCCGCGCGCGAGTCGCATGTGCAGTTTGTAGTTGCCCGGATCGATGCGCGATGCGAGTCGCAGCGATTCGCCGCGCTCGTACAACTGCATCGCGACGAGCTGCGCGCCGCTGCGCAGCATTCCGGCGAGCGACAGCACGATCGCGATCGCGAGCAGCAACGCGCGCGGCGAATGCGACGTCGCGGGCGGCGTCCACAACGCGCCGATCGCGGACCAGATGATGAACGCGGGAAACGCGAGCAGCAGCACCGCGTCGAACGTCCCGACGACGCTCGCGGCGATGGCCGTCGCGACGAGTGTCGCTGCAAGCAGCGCGTCGTCCGCGTCGATCGCACGCATCGCGCGACGCAGGCCGCCGATCGCGAAGGACGCGAACACGATCACGATGAGCAGTCCGGCGATGAAGCCGCGTTCGGAGAGAAACGCGATCCAGTCGCTGCTCGGCCATGGGTTGAAGGTCATGCCCGGCGTCGAAGGATCGAGCGACGGATCATCGTCCGGCACCGACTCCGGATAGCGCACCGGCCAGTTTCCCGGTCCCGCGCCGAACACCGGATTCCGCGCGGCCAGCGCGAGCGAGCGCTCGTACTGCACGAGTCGTCCGCGTCCGCTGCCTTCTTTGTAATTCACGACGTCCTTTGCGGAGTCGAGGTACGGATTGTCGCTGCGCCAGCGCAGTGTGTTTGGAATCAGCAACGCCGCGGCGACCCCCGCGCCGCAGAACAACAACACCACGAACAGACGACGCCACGTGCGACCGTCGCCTCGCAACGCGCGCGACAACACGATCGTCGCGAGGAACGCGAGCGCCATCGCCGCGAACGCGAGCCACGCCGCGCGCGAGCGCGTCAGCACGAGCGTCGCGGTGACGAGACTCGCGCCGATCGCAGGAAACAACACGACGCGCGCGCGCATCGCGGCGAGGAGCACGAGCGGGAATCCGAACGCCGCGGCGTGTGCGACGAAGTTGCGATTGCCCAGCGTCCCGCCGGGTGCGCGTTGCGACGCGAAGAGGTCGAGCGGAACGCCGTACGTCTGCAGCAACGACGTGATCGCCGCGAGAACGACCGCGATCGCGAGGGTGTTGAGCAACGTCGCGCGACGTTCGACGTGCGCGCGTGCGAGCCAGAAGAGCAACAAGGACGAGGCGGTGATCGCGAGTGCGCGCAGCGCGGCCCAGTGATTCGTCGCGAAGAGCGTCGATAACACGCTGAGGGCGAGGAATGCGAGGAGGGCGAAGTCGATGCGTCCGAAGGCGATGCGCTTCAGCGCGGGCAACGCGAAAAGCGCCGCCAACACGGCTGTCGTGTGGAGCGCAAGTTCCTTCGGCACGAGGAAGCGATCGAGATCGAAGGAGTGCTGGATGGTCGCGGCGACGACGATGGCGATGCAGCCGATCTGCAGGAGACGAAAAGAGAGTCGACCGGCCATCGCCGATGAGTCTAAGCTGTCCCGGCAACTTGGCGCGACGACTGCACGCGCACAGCCATCGATGAAGTTCTAGGTGGAGGATGTATGAACGAAGAGATTGAATCGGGTTTGATCCAGGATGTTCGTGATCTCGACGCCGTCGCCTACTCGGCCGCGGATTCCGACGGCACCGACGGCACCGTGCCGGATCAGAAAAAGGGCGGCGACGCGGACGGCACTGACGGCACCGACGGCGACGGCATGGACGGCGAAGACGCCGACGGCACGGACGGCGGCGACACCGACGGAACCGACAGCAGCGACGCAGACGGCACCGACGGCGGCGACTCGGACGGCACGGATCAGGCCTAGTTCGGTTGGCGGTTGGCAGTTGGCGGGTGGCGGGAGACCCCCGCACCACCACGACTGCCAACCGTCACGCTCCGCTTCGTTCCCCCGCCAACTGCCAACCGCCAACCGCCAACCAACTCATGCTCACCCTCTCCCACATCGTCCCTGACGACTTCCTCACTGCGACGTGGGGCCAGCGGTTTGCCGTACTGAAAGGCAATCGCGGGCGGTTCCATGAATTGCTTTCGTGGTCGGACGTCAACGGGATGTTGCAGAAGCACCGGCTCGAACCGCCGCGGCTGCGACTCGTGCGCAAGGGCGCGTTTGCATCGAAGAACGACTACCTGCGTTACGACGGGCCGCGCGTGCCGTTCGTCGTCCCGGAGAAGCTCTCGCAACTGCTGCGCGATGGCTACACGCTGATCGTCGACGCGGTCGACGACATGACGGATGGCGTGATGCGGCTGGCCGAGGATTTCGAGCGGACGTTGCATGAGGCGGTGCAGGTCAACATGTACGCGGGATGGCGCGAGCAGCAAGGCTTCAATCGCCACTGCGACACGCACGACGTCATCGTGCTGCAGGTCTACGGCAAGAAATATTGGCGCGTGTACGAAGGCGGCCGTCCGCATCCGCTGAAAGACGACATCGCCTCGAACACCGAAGCGCCGGACAAGATCGTGTGGGAAGGTCTGCTCGAAGACGGCGACGCGCTCTACATTCCGCGCGGCTGGTGGCATGAAGCGTCCGGCGTCGGCGAGGTGACGCTGCATCTCACGTTCGGCATTCATCAGCGCACGGGTGTGAATCTCGTGCACTGGCTCGCCGATCAATTGCGCGCATCCGCCGACTTCCGCGCGCCGCTCCGACGGTTCGCATCACGCGAAGAACAAGAGCAGCAACTGCAAGAGCTCCGCACCCAACTGATCGCGAAACTCGACGACGATCTCCTCGGCCGTTACTACGCCCATCACGACACCCGCGCGCGATCGCGCGGCTGGGCAAACTTGCCGTGGAGCGCAGTGCCGCCGGCCGATCCGCCGATGCACGCGCGCGTCTCCCTCGCGACACCGCGCAAGCTCGAAATCGTGCGCGACAACGGCTCGATCCGCTTCGACGCGAACGGCCGCGCGTGGCAGTTCGGCGCCGACACGGAGCCGCTGCTGCACGTGCTCGCGCAAGGTCCGGCGACCGTCGCGGATCTCTGCTCCGCGACCGCGGGCGCGCTCGACGGCAGCAAGGTCCAGCAGTTCGTCATCGAGCTCGCGCGGCAGGGACTCGTCAACGTAGCGGGCGAGCCCGAAGAGTGAGTCGCATCTACTGCTCCGACGCCGCCCGCCTGCGCGGCGACGACAACATCGCCACCGCCGCACGCGTCGACGTCTGGTTTCTCGTCGAACTGCCGGTCACGTGGGGCCGTGAGCCGCTGTTCGACGCCGCTATGCCTCAAGCGGTTCGCGATCATCTTCGCAACGCGACCCGCCAGATCCCCCGCAGCCGCCTGGTGTTCATCCGCAGGCGCGTCGAATGCCTCGGGCCAACGCGCATCTACGTCGTCCGCAGCGCGCCGTCGCCCGGCGTCACGGTTCGCGATCTCGCGTCGATCGACGAAGTCACGTCGTTGTCGTTCGCCGACCTTGCGAGTCAGACCGCGCCGATGCGACAACCGCTCGTCCTCGTCTGCACGCACGGCCAGCACGACTCGTGCTGCGGACGCCGCGGCTATCCGCTCTACGACGCATTGCGGCGTCGCGACGACCTCGATGTCTGGCAGTGCTCGCACATCGGCGGCGATCGCTTCGCCGCGAACGCGATCGTCCTGCCGTGGGGCCTCTACTACGGCCCCGTCGAACCGCGCGACTCCGACGCGCTCGCCGAGACGATCGCTCGCAACGAGATCTTCCTCCCCGGCTACCGCGGCCGTTCATCGTTGTCGCGACCGGTGCAAGCCGCCGAGACGTTCATCCGCCGCACGACGAACGATCTACGTCGCGACGCTCTGTCGCTCACGACGCGCGAAACGCTCGTCGACGGCCGCATGCGCATCACGCTGCGCGACGTCGAAGGCACGCAGCACGAAGTGACGATGGAGCACTACGTCGCCGCCGAGAACGTCCTCGCGACGTGCATCGCGAAAGAGCCGCAGACCGTGCGCCAGTTCCGCCTCGTCGAATACCGGATCGTGGACTAGCGGATCCGCGTCACAGACGCGGATCCACCGGTTCACTCTCCAGCGCCAGGACGCCGAACACGCATTCGTGTACGCGTCGCAGCGGCTCGCGTGCGACGAAGCGCTGCAGTGCTTCGACGCCGAGGGCGAACTCGCGCATCGCGAGCGAGCGCTTGCCGCCGAGGCGACGGGCGCGGAGTCGCGGGAGATTGGTGGGCGAGGAGTACTCGGGACCGTAGATGATCCGCAGGTACTCCGACCCGCGACACTTCACCGCCGGCTGCACGAGTCCATGCGGACCGCGCGCGAGAAAGTCGTACGGCTTCACGACCATCCCCTCGCCGCCGCGCGACGTCATCTCCGTC
>DASVNL010000862.1:0-2872 GCA_036383875.1 Thermoanaerobaculia bacterium | reverse complement strand
CGAGAAGCACGACGTGAAGCCTGCGCTCGCGGCGTTGCCCGAGCTGGTCGCGGACGACGTCTATCGCACGGGCTACACGAGCGAGAGCTCGTTCGGCGCGATCAGTTACTTCCTCCGCCGCGCCGACGGCAACCTCCTCGTCGACTCGCCACGCTACGCGACGCAGCTGGTGAAGAACCTCGACGCGCTGGGCGGCGTGCGCAGAATGTTGCTCACGCATCAGGACGATGTCGCCGATCATGAGCAGTATCACGCGCATTTCGGCTGCGACCGTGTGCTGCATCGCGACGATGTGCGTCGCGGGACAAGCAACGTCGAGATCCAGCCGCAGGGTGTCGATCCCGTCGATCTCGGCGGCGACGTCGTGATGATCCCGACGCCGGGCCACACGCGCGGTCACGCAGTGTTCCTCTATCGCGAGACGTTCCTCTTCACGGGCGATCACCTCGCGTGGAGCGAACGCCGCGGCCATCTGTATGCGTTTCGCGACGCGTGCTGGTACTCGTGGACGGAGCAGATCGCGTCGATGGAACGGCTGCTCGACTACTCGTTCGAGTACGTCCTGCCGGGACACGGCCGGCCGGTGCGACTGTCGCGCGACGAGATGCGCAAGTCGCTCGAAACGTGCGTGCAGTGGATGAAACGCAACTAGTGTCGCGTCTCCCTCGCTTTCAGCGTGACACGACACTAGGAACAGCGGTTGCTCTTCATCTCGACCGCGATGAGCAAATACTTCACGGTCCTCAAGGAAACCTTCAAGGAGTTCGGCCAGGACAAGGCTCCGCGACTCGGGGCCGCGCTCGCGTACTACACGATCTTCTCGATCGGACCGCTGTTGCTCATCGCAGTCGCCATGGCCGGGATCTTCCTCGGGCAGGAAGCCGCGCAAGGCAAGATCTCGGACGAGCTCAACAAGATCTTCGGTTCGCAGATGTCGCAGTCGCTCGAGCAGATGGTCGAGGCGGCGGCGAAACCGAAGACCGGCAAGATCGCGACGATCATCGGCATCCTCACGCTGTTCTTCGGCGCGTCCGGCGTATTCGGACAACTCAAGGACGCGCTCAACACGATCTGGAACGTCGAGGCGAAGAAACCCGGCGGAGTGATGAGCTTCGTGAAGGAGCGCTTCCTCTCGATGGCGATGGTGCTCGGCATCGGGTTCCTCCTGCTGATCACGCTGGTCTTCGACGCCGCGATCTCCGCGATGGGTCCGATGCTCGAACGCTTCGTCGGCGGTGAGCCGCTCCTGCAAGCGATCGAGTTGGTCATCTCATTCGGAATCGCAGTCGTGCTGTTCGCCGCGATCTTCAAGATCCTTCCCGATCTCGCAATCTCGTGGCACGACGTCTGGGTCGGCGCGCTGCTCACCGGCGTGTTGTTCGCCCTCGGCAAGTTCGGACTCGGCATCTACCTCGGCAAGGCCGCAATCGGATCGGCGTACGGCGCCGCGGGCTCGCTCGTGATTCTGCTCGTGTGGGTCTACTGGTCCGCGCAGATTCTCTTTCTCGGCGCGGAATTCACGCAGGTCTACGCGCGACGCTTCGGCAGTCTCAAAGGAGACACTTCGAAGCAGGAGGCGCTCGCGCAGGCGGACAGAGTCGAAGATCGTCCGAAGGTCGCGGAGCCGGTTCCCTCGCGCGCGCCGATTGCCGTGCCGATGTACGCGAAGACGAAGTCAGGCGGCGGCGGTCTCGTGAAAATCGCGGCTGGCGGACTCGCCGGACTGATCTTCGGCGCACTCATCGGCGGCGTCAGCGCGCTCGGTTTCGTCCTGAAGGCCATACGAAAGACAGTGGTGCCGTTCAAGTGACTCGTGCGTAGAATCTGCGCCACGTGAGAGTCGTAAAAGTCGTTGTGGCGATCGCGGTGGTCATCGCGTTCGTCATTCTCGTGCGCACGCTTCCGGTTGCCGAGTGGCTGGAGGAGTTCAAGGCGTGGGTGCAGGGGCAGGGCGCCCTCGGCTACGTGTTGTACGCGCTCGTCTACATCGTCTGCTGCGTGTTCATCGTTCCCGCGCTCGCGCTGACTCTCGGCTCCGGCGCGATCTTCGGCTTCATCGCCGGCGCGATCGTGAACGTCATCGCGGCGACCACCGGCGCGACGCTCGCGTTTCTCCTCGCGCGCAGCGTGCTCCGCCATCGCGTTGAGCGCATGACCGCGAACAATCCGAAGTTCTGTGCCCTCGACCGCGCGATCACGAACGAAGGCACGAAGATCATGTGGCTCGTGCGCCTGTCGGGATTCCCGCCGTTCACCTGGGTGAACTACGCGTTCGGACTCACCGGCATCGGCCTCGGCTCGTTCATTCTCACGACGTTCTTCGGCATCATTCCCGGCACCCTCGCGTTTACCTACGCAGGTGCGGCCGGCGCACAGGCGCTGAGCGGCGACGGCAACCGCATCGCACTCATCGTCACCGCCGTCGGAGCCGTGCTCGTCAGCGTGTTCATCGCCCGCGTTGCAACGAAGGCGATTCGACGCGCAGGCGTAGAAGAAATGTAGTTGTCGGTTCTCCCCGGCAACCGACAACCGCGTCGCATATGCTTACCCCTCGGAGGCACGAACACCCATGACCAATCCCCTCGCCCAACTTCCCAAAGCCGGCCAGAGCGTCTGGTTCGATCAGATGGAGCGCAAGCTCGTGAGCTCGGGCAAGCTCGCGCAACTCATCGAAGAAGACGACCTTCGCGGACTCACGTCGAATCCGACGATCTTCGAGAAAGCGATCGGTGGCAGCGAGGACTACGACGCGCAACTGCGCATGCTCGCGTCGCAGGGGAAGTCGCGCGATGAGATCTACGACGAGCTCGTGATCGAAGACATCAGCAACGCCGCGGACGTCTTCGCGCCGGTGTTCGAGAAGACGAACGGC
>DASVNL010000861.1:0-3746 GCA_036383875.1 Thermoanaerobaculia bacterium | reverse complement strand
ATAGACGACGTTGAGCGACGGCAGGACGTCGTTGCTTTCGTTGATCGCGTCGACGCCCGTGGACGTGTCGAACGGATTGAACGTCGTCACGCGCTGATCGGAGCTTTCGTAGCGCGCGCCGCCGATGAAGCGCCACTTGCCGCGCGTCGTGTCGGACATCAGATACGCCGCATTGATCGTGTGCTCCGCGTCGTACGCGTCGTTGACGCCCGTGATCTCGCGCAGCTCGAAGCCGTTCGGACCGATGTTCTCAGCCGTGAAGATTTCGTCCGGCGTCTGCGTGAGATCGATGTTCAGCGAGCCGGCCGCGGTGAAGCGGAAGCGGCGCGCGTCGAAGTCGCGCGTGCGCACGAGGTGATCGACGCCACCCTTCAGCGATCCCGACCACGAACCATCGGGCCGCGCGAAGAAGGTCGTGTATGAGAGTCCGGCCTGATCGATCTCGTCGGCCAGTCCGAAAAACTCCATCTTCCCTGACTCCGCGAAGCCGGTCTGCAGTTCGAACACGCCGGGATCGGACTCGCGATAGATGTTCTCGCGCAGGTCCGAATCGTTCGACGCCGTCGAATGCGCGACACTCCACTCGACGAGGCTGCCGATGCCGGGGCCGTGCAGATTGTGCTCGCCGCGCAGTCGCGTCGAGAGCACTTCTTCGAGCTGGTAGCGCACGCGATAGTCGCGAATGTCGCCGCCCGACGCCGACTGCAATCCGGCCTGAAAGCGATCTTCCGACGATGCGTCGCGCGTGAGCACGGAGTTGAGGAACAGGCGATTCGAGTCGTTGAGGCGCAGCGAGATGTTGCCGACGAAGCCGGTGTTCGCGGTCTCGCGATTCGTCTCGAGCGCGTAGTCGTTGATCGGCACGAGGACGTTGCCCACATCGACGCCGAAGAAGCGTTGCTCTTCGTCGACGACGTCGAAGCCGTGATTCGAAACTGCGGACACGACGACGCCGAGTCGGCCGAACGTGTCACCGTAGGTGAGAGCGAAGTCGGTGGAGGGAGAGGCGGAGCTCACGGTCGCGCCGGTCCACCTGCCGACCATCGCCTCGCCGAACGTCTCGAGCTGCGCGGGCGTGAAGCCGGACGGATCGAGCGTGCTGCGACGCTTCAGGAAGTCCGTGGGGATGGAGGAGGACAACGCCTGCCCTCCGTCTCCGAAGCGATCCAGACCTCCGGCGTAACGGCGAAACGACTCGCCGGTCGCGCCGCTGTTGTATGCAGTCCCAAGCGTCAGCTTGAACGTGGCCGAGCTCGGGAACTGCGTGGTCGTCATCTCGACGACGCCGCTGCCGAAGTCGCCGGGCTTGTCGGGCGTGTAGGTCTTGACGACGTTGACGTTGTCGAGCAGCTTCGCCGGAAAGAGATCGAGCGGCACGACGCGCTTTTCGGTTTCAGTGGTCGGCAGGGTCGAGCCGTTGATGGTCGTGCCGCTGTAGCGTTCGCCGAGTCCGCGGACGAAGACGTACTTGTCGCCGACGAGCGTGACGCCGGTCAGACGTTCGACCACGCTGGCCGCGCTGGAGTCAGGAGTCTTGCGAATCTCTTCGGCAGAAATCGAATCGCTGACGACGGGGGCTTCGCGACGGGATTCGAGGATCGCGACTTCGCCGGTCTGTTCGGCCTTCGCGACGACGTCGACGGTTTCGCCGAACGCCGGGACGAGCTTGAACGCGATGTCCAGCACCTGGCCGGTCGTGAGCTTCACGTTGGTGTTGATCGGCTGAAAGCCGTCGAGCACGGCCTGCAGCACGTACGCGCCGGGAGTCAGCGCGTCGATGCGGAACTCGCCCTCCATGCCGGTCACGCCGACTTCGCCGCCGTCGGTTTCGTTGGCGCGTCGCGCGACGACGGTGACGCCCGGAATCGCGGCGCCGGTGTCATCACGCACGACTCCTTTGACGGATGCTCCGCCGAGTCCCTCCGCGGCGATCGCCGGCGGAGTGAAGAAGATGATTGATAGGAGAAGAACCACGACGGGGACGGAGAAGAACCTCATGGGCCGCGTCTTTTACGCGTGCCGCACTCCGCCCGATTGAACCCGATGTGAAGCGCGCGTAAAGCGAGACGGCGTGGCGGTGAACGAATCACAATTCACGCGAACGTCGCGCGTCTTCACGCGGGCTTCACTCCCAGCACCTAGAGTCGCACTACGCGATGCGACCCTTGGCGATCATCGAACAGGACGTCGCGTACGCCACGCAGTTGCGCGCGTTCGCCGAGTCGGCCGGATTTCACGCCGAGTGGTTCGACGATCCGAATGCAGCGGTGAGCGTGATGCGGCGTCGCGCGTTTTCCCTGGCGATTCTCGATCTGAGCGTGCGCGATGAAGACCCGTACGCGCTGTGCCGCGAAGTGAGCGGCCTCGCGCCGCTCATCACGGTGACGTCGGAATGCGAAGCCGACGTCTGCGTGCGTGCGTTCGAAAGCGGCGCGGACGACTGCGTCGTGTGGCCGGTCGCGGAACGTGAGCTGGTCGCGCGAATCCGCAACGTGATCCGTCGCGCCGACGGCAACACGCCGCAGCATCATCTCGACTCAGTATCCATTTCGATTTCGGAGATGCGCGTGCGCACGCGCGACGCGGTGCACGATCTCACGCGCGGCGAAACGGAGATCCTCGCGCTGTTGCTCGAATATTCGCCGACGCCGCTCACGCCGCTGCGCATGGCCGAGCTGCTGTCGTCGCGACGCGGCACGATCGAGACGCGCATCAAGAGCCTTCGCACAAAGCTCGGCAAGGAAATGCTCGTGAGCCGTGGACGCCTCGGCTATCAACTCCGCGAGGAGTAAGAAACCGGAGCGTCCTTTCGCCAACGCTTACGTGAACTTCACCTTCCTTGCGCAGTGCGTTGACGTGCACCTTCTACGGTGCAAGCGTGATGATTCGCGTTGCCGGACAGCGGTTGTTCGCATCGCTCGACGCATACGAAGTCGAGGTGGTGATGCGCGCGGTCACGTCGGCCGAGCGTCTGCGACTCACGCGCATCGCCCGCATCGCGACGCGACTCGGCAACGGCTGGCTCTATCCGATTCTCTCGATCGTCCTCGCCCTCGGACCGGTCGACGCGCCGCTGCGCTTCCTCGTCGCCGCGACACTGAGCCTGCTCGTCGCGTTCATCGCGTATCCGCAACTGAAGCGCGCGCTGCGTCGCGCCCGTCCGTGCGACTACGAGCCGTCGCTCGCGCGCGACATCACGCCGCTCGATCGCTACTCGTGCCCCAGCGGTCATGCGATGACCGCCGCGGCGTATGGTGTCCCATTGATTTTTGCGTGTCCGCCAGCGGCGCCATTCGTGCTCGCCGTCTGCGCAGTGATCGGCTGGTCGCGCATCGCCCTCGGCCATCACTACGTGAGCGATATCTTGCTCGGCACAGTGCTCGGCGGCACGATCGCGATGACGGTTGGCGCCGCGATGTACTGAGCGCGACTGCACGCAATGTCCCTAGTCGCGCCGCGACGACCGCTCTACATTGCTCGAACGATC
This sequence comes from Thermoanaerobaculia bacterium, assembly GCA_036383875.1. Classification (GTDB taxonomy): domain Bacteria; phylum Acidobacteriota; class Thermoanaerobaculia; order Gp7-AA8; family Gp7-AA8; genus QHVT01. The sequence continues at coordinate 259 of DASVNL010000861.1, read as the reverse complement.
CGGCCGGATCCCAAATACAAGAACAAAGGAAAAGGATCCGCTCATGAAATCACTGTGGATGAAATCCGTGGTCGTGCTGCTCATCGCGATCACGTTCAATCTCCCTGCACAGGCAACGTGCAGCAAAATCAATTGCGACTTCGGGCCGGGCTGCGATCAGCTCCTCTACGACAGCTACTTTCAGAACTGGACCTGCGCCTGGTACAAGTCGAACGTGACCATCGTGACGTCGCCCAGCGCGTACGCACAGTTCACCGGC
>DASVNL010000860.1:0-3378 GCA_036383875.1 Thermoanaerobaculia bacterium | reverse complement strand
ATGGCAGCGCCAATGCCGATGACGAGCAAGGCAACGACGGCGGCGATGAGCGTCGGCATGGGGGAAGTGTAGCTGGAGGACGGTTGGCGGTTGTCGGTTGTCAGTTGTCGGGGGGCCACCAACCGCCCCGTACTGGTCGTGGGTTGGGTGGTGGTCCCCCGCCAACCGACAACCGCCAACCCTTAGCAATCCTTTAGGAAACCCGCGCAGCACCACCCAACCTTTTCCGATCTCGCTAGCAAACACTTAGCAATCTGATTTCGCGGACGAACGTAATTTCTCCAAAGACACAACGGAGGAAGCAATGAACACTCGTCAGCGCATCACGGTCATCACGATCATTCTTGCCGCGGTTGCGATCGCGGCGACGATCACCGCGGGCGCCGCGAATCGCGAGGCGTCACGCAAGGAAGCGCAGCACGCGGCGGCGGTCGCGCGCGGCAAGTATCTCGTCAACTTCGGCGGCTGCCACGACTGCCACACCCCGCTCAAGATGGGACCGAAAGGTCCGGAGCCGGATATGAGTCGCGCGTTGTCCGGACATCCCGAGCAGTTGGTCATGGGTCCGGCGCCGAAAGCGCAGGGCGCGTGGCTGTGGAGCGGCGCCGCGACGAATACGGCCTTCGCCGGCCCGTGGGGCATCAGCTACACCGCGAACCTCACGCCGGACCGCCTCACCGGCACGGGCATCTGGAACGAAGAGATGTTCGTGAAGACGATTCGCACCGGCCGCCACTGGGGCGTCGGACGCCCGATCCTGCCGCCGATGCCGTATCAGAACCTGCAGAACCTGACGGACGACGATCTCAAGGCCGTCTTCGCCTATCTGCACAGCCTCAAGCCGATCAAGAACCAGGTACCCGACGCGGTGCTCGCCGCGCAGTAACCCGCCACCCCATCCTCAGACCACCCACCACCCATCCTCCCTCTCCCGGCGCCGCGCGATTGTCAGGATCGCGCGGCGTTCGCCTTTTCGGCGACGAACAACAGCGAGAACTGCGTCTCCCGCGTTTCGACGCGATCGAATCCCGCGTCCTCGAACACGCGGAGCCACGAGTCGCGCGTCCGGAAGAACCACGGCATCGGCTCAGGCCAATGACCCGGGAACGCATCGAATGTTTCGGTGCGCCATTCGTCGCCATCGCCGGCGGTGCGCACGGTTTGCACGATGAGCCGCTGCGTATTCAACGCGCGTAGGACATCCGTAGTCTGATCGTCGAGCAACGAGAAGTTCGCGACGACGAGATCGAAGTCGCCGAGTGTGGAGAGGTCGTCGTAGGCGAGGACGTGAAACGTGCCGCCGCCCGATGCGCGCGCAGCGTCGATGAGCGGCGCCGATGCATCGACGCCCGTGACATCGATGCCATGTCCGCTCAACGCGCGTGCGAGCCACCCTTCGCCGCAGCCGAGGTCGAGAACGCGATGCGGATGCTGCGCGAGCACGGCGTCGACGATTGCGGTGTCGGTGACGAGGCGGCGACTCTCGATGCGCTGATTGCGCACCGCGTCGCACCAGGCGTCTGCGTTCGCGGTCCAGCTTCGGCGGAGTTGGTCGGTCTCGTCGCTCATGCGGTACGCACGGTCAACAACCACCGATGCGTAACGATTGCCAAGCCCGCCGCAGCCGCCGAGACGAGCGTGACGAGCAGCGGCGCGCCACCCGGCGCGATGCCATCGAGCACGCCCGCGCGCAGGAGCGAGTTGCCGATCACGAACAGCAGCACGCCCGTGAGCACCATCGGCCAGATCAGGACGAGCGCGAACCATGCGCCACGCGCCTTCATCCCGCTCATCGCGCGCCACGCGACGGCGATCGCCGAACCGCAAATGATCGCGACGAACACGATCACCGCGATGCGCAACGCAACGGTGCGCGTCGCCAGCCCCGCGAGTCGCTGTCCGACGACCATCTCATCGCCGCCGCCCATGACGGCGGTGAAGATCCGCGCGAACGGATTCGCGCTGAGGATGATCGCCACGCCTCCCATCCTGCTGACCTCGAGCGCAACGAAACTGCCGAGCAGCATGACGACGTAGCTGAACACCGGCCCCATCGCCGTCGGCCAGTACCCGCAGTCGCCGCTGAGCGACCACGAGTTGAAATCGCGCACCGGCCACACCCCGCAAACGATCTTCCCCGTCACCGCATGCGCCAACTCATGCGCCTCATGCACCGCGAGCAGCAGGAAGGAAAACGCGACGAACCATCGCGCGTTCATGACAGGTCGGACGTCGTTCATCGCGGGAAAGTACGGCCGGGCGCGACGTTTGTTGCGGACGCGATCCGGTCAGCTTTGCCACGTGTGGCCGCAGTTCGGACACTGCGTCGGATTTCGTCCGCCGAGAAGTGCGAGCAAGCCGACCGGGAAGAAGCAGATCGAGACGGTGATTGCCCAGCCGGGGAAGCCGCCCTGGGAGGCGAGGGTGCTGCATTTCGGACAGGTGACTTGTGCCATCGATTCCTCCTAACGAATTGCGATGCGAGACAGCCACACGACGAACAAGACCAGCGACAACGCCTGGCCATTGAGACGCGAGATGGACAGCAGCCTCTGGTCGTTCAACGCAGTGAACGCAGCCATGACGGCGAGAGCGACTTGGAGCACAAAGAAAAGCATGACGACCGGACCCGCGATGTTCGCGTCGAGCGCTGCCTTGATCCGTCCATCGATCAGCGCGCCGATACTGGTCGTGATTCCGCAACCAGGACACGGAATGCCGGCCAGTTGCTTCGCCAGGCAAATCGCAACGTCAAACCCTGCGAGACGCGCCAATTGCGCAATCGCGAAAACGAAGGCAAACGCACACGGGGCCGCAGCCAATTGAAAAACGACGCGCTTTCGGCCGGGCCAACGATCCTGGAGCGCTATCGTCACGCTCCCAAAGACACGACAATCGAGAGTTGGTTGCGTGGATCGGCGATGGCGCTATAACCGCGGACCGCGACGACGGCTCGCGTGCCACAGCGCAACGACTTCGAGCGACTGCGCGGGTACGCCTCGCACGCGATAGTAAAGATAGTGACCCGTGCGCGAGAGATAGACTCGCCGGATGCCCGCGAGTCGCACATTGCGCGCGATCGCTCCGACATAGGGCTGCGTCGAGATGAGCTCCAACGCGTCGGCGAGATCGTCGACTAGCGCGTTCGGCGCCTTCGTCCGGTTCTCACGCCACCACGCAGTGGCTTCGTCCGCGTGCCGGTCCGCGCGTGGTGTAAAGCTGACCGGGAGTCGCACGCTCAAACGGGATTCCGAAGCCTCGTCAGCACCCGCTCCGCCGGAATCAGCTCGCCCCGATCCGCCTCCGCAATCGACTCGAGCAGTTCGGCCTCGGCGTCTGCATCGAGCTCGAACGTCTCGTCGCCTTCACGCGAGAGCA
>DASVNL010000859.1:0-5908 GCA_036383875.1 Thermoanaerobaculia bacterium | reverse complement strand
TGTTGACCTCACAGTTGACCGAGGCCAATCCTCTCGTGCAATTGGCGCGGCAGTTCGGCGAAGCCACTGGAAAAGGTCAGGCCCTCCGCTCCGCCCTCGGCACGAAGCCGAACTCGGACGACATCAAGAAATTCGTCGAGCCGCACCGTCGCGGATCGATTCTGGTCGCCGCCGTGTTCGACGCGTTCTTCACGATCTATCAGAAACGCACCGCGGATCTCTGGCGCATCTATCGTGCTGGCGGCGGTCGCGACAATCCGACTGACATCCCGCAGCCACTGGCCAATCGCCTCTGCGAAGAGGCGACGACGCTCGCAGAACAGTTCTTCCGCATTTGCGTGCGTGCGCTCGACTACAGCGCGCCCGTCGACATCACGTTCGGCGACTACCTACGCGCAATCATCACCGCCGACTTCGATCTCCGTCCACGCGACGAGATCGGTGTGCGTGACGCGCTGATGCAGTCGTTCCGGCTGCGCGGCATCTATCCCGATGGCGCGGGCTATTTCTCCGAGGGCGCAATTGCGTGGCCCCGCGTGACGCCGGCTGACGGATTGCCGGTCGTGACCGGACTCGAGTTCGGCGACGCGAACGGACTCACGTCAGAGCAGAAGAACAAGGTCGGCGCAACGTTGCGCGCCTACGCGAAAGCCAACTGGCAGAAGCTCGGCTTCGTCAGCGACGACATTCAGATGCCCTCGTTCCATCCGCTGTTCCGCGTCAATCAGGACGGTAGCCTGCGCACGGACATGGTCGTCGAGATGGTGCAGACGCGCATGGAGTTATTCGACGAGAAGACGCCGAGCCTCGGCTCGTTCCCGCTTCGCGGCGGGACGACGCTGATGATTCAGAAGCCGACCGCGGGCGAAGCCGGCGCGGTAAAGAACGAAGCGCACATTCGCTACGCGATCTCGAAGAAGCTCGGCGGCAAGGAAGGAGAGCAGCGGCTCGCGAAACAGCGAGGAACCGCGGCCAGCCTGGGCATCCTCGAGGGAGACGGCGACGAACGGTTTCACATCAACTTCTCGATGCTGCACGAAGGACTGTGACGATGGCGATCAAGGCAAAAGCCAAAGCAAAGCCCGCGGCCGAAGCAAAAGTCATCCACGAGAGCGCCGGCATTCGCGTGCGGATGTACCGCGTTGGATTCGGCGATTTCTTCCTGCTGACCATCCCTGCCGATGACGGCCCGCAACACATCCTCATCGACTGCGGCGTCACACCCGGGACGACGCACGCCGGCGATATCGGCACGATCAAGGATGCGGTTGCGCACATGGCCGAGGAGACGGAGAACCATCTGGCGTTGATCATCGTCACGCACCGGCACATGGATCACATCATTGGCTTCAGCCGCTGCGTCGATCATTTCCGCGAGTTCACGGTCGACGCGATCTGGATGCCGTATTGGGAGTCCGAGTACGACGCGCAGGCGACGAAGTTCCAGGCCGACTTGACGGCGATGGCTCTCGATGTCCAGCAACACCTCGCGCTGGCAGCCGGAGAGAGCATAGAGATCGACGCAATGCTCGGCATGCTTCGCAACGCGACGGGCGTTGACGACGATGAGCTCACCCTCGCCGCCGCGGGCGGCGACGAAAAGAAGAAGGGCAAGGGGGGCGGCACGAATGCGCAGTCGCTCTCGCTGCTCAAGACCGGCTTGAACGTCACACCCGAGTATTACGCGAAAGGTGACAAGCCGAAGCTGCCGAAAGCGCTCAAAGCCGCAGGACTCAAGGCCGAAATCCTCGGACCTCCACCGGCCGACGAGCTCGATTTCATGAAGCTCACCGATCTTCGGAAAGGTGTTGGCCAATACCTCGGCGCCAGTGACAGCGTCGACGGCGGCAAAAAGTTCGAGCCCTTCGAACACGCCTGGAACGTCGACCACGGCGCCTATCCGAAGTCGGCGTTCCGCGAATTCCAACAGCGGCTCAAGAAAGGCCCGCCTGTCGTTGCACATGCTGCGCTCGAGAAAGTCGTGCAGGCCGCGCAACCGCAGTCACTGCTCACCGCCGTAAAGGAGATCGACAATTTCCTCAACAATCAAAGCCTGGTCGTGCTGTTCACCTTCAAGGACAAGAAGCTCCTGTTCGTCGGCGATGCGCAGGCCGGAAATTGGGAGTACTGGATGTGCGGCGGCACGCCGACCAAGACGCCGACGGCTGACGATCTTTCGCCCGAGGGGAAGAAAATCCTTGGCAGCCTCGACTTCTACAAGGTCGGACATCACGGCAGCACAAACGCGACTCCGATCACCGCAGTGGACGCGATGGGAGGCAATTTCGTGTCGATGTGCTCGACGCAGGCCGACACGTACGGCACCCTCGCGAAAGGCACCGAGGTCCCGCGCGTGCCACTGCTCGAGGCGCTGGCGGCGAAGAGTCCGACTGTGCGCAGCGACGAATTTCCGGTAACGATCAAGGACAACGAAGTCGACGCAATCAAGGATGCGCCAACCAAGCCGCCGAAAACGAAGCAAGGGAAGCTCGTCGTCGGCGACATCTACGTCGACTATCTGCTCTGATTCGGGCAGTTCGTCTTCAGTGATGCGATGCGTTGGCGTGCGTCAGCGGGAATGTCGCCGTAAGGAGTGAGATCGGAGCGACACGCGAGAAACTGCAGGACCGAGTCAGGTCTGTAGCTCGCGTCGATCTGCATTTTCTTGACGACGGATTCGTCGAGGTCCGCGTTGATCCCGGTGATCGGACGCTTGCCTTTGCCGGCGCGCAAACGGATGCCTTCGAGGATCTTGTACTTGAGCGTCCACGACTCGTACATCTTCGCCTCCGGATGACCTTCGTAGAACGCGATGAAATCCTCATCGACCTGCAGCTTCTCGTCTTTCGCTCCTTCGAGAATCCAATGCAACGCGAGGTTCGCGAGGCCATCCGTTTCCAGTCCGCCGCCGATGTTGGAGTGCACGCCGGGGAACCATCGCTGCAGCACGATCTGCTCGGGAACTTCGGGACGCTGCTCGGTCCAGACCTCCGGGCGAAAATCGAATCGCTTCTCATCGATGGCCAGCGCCTGCCGGGCGTGCTTCACGCACGGAGCCGGTGCCTTTCCGATGTGAAACGTGCGGCCGGCCGGAGAGGTCGTCGCGCCGCGGGCAGCGAAGCGCGAGCCCAGTGACGCGACGGTATCCCAGACGCCGAGGTAGCGGACGACGATCGGCCGGAACTCGATCGGGTACCGATTGCGGGAGTCGCGATTCGTCTCCCGCTTCCTGTTGATCTCCTCGCGAAATCGTTCGAAGGCCTCCGGATTTCCGCGCTGTTCGACGTAGTGACGAAAGAACAGCGGGACGTAATACGCGTCCCGCTTGGACGGCAACCCGCCGCTCCATTCGAGAAATCGCGTAACGGCGCGCGCCGTGGCCGCACCGCGACTGAAGCCGAACAGAAACACCTCATCGCCCGGCTCATAGTTCAGAACGATGAAATGCAATGCGTCCTCGACGTTCCCCTCGAATCCTGCGCCCCACGCGCCGCCAAGCATCTTGTCCGCCCGATAGAGAATCTTGTTCGCAGTCCCCGGATAGCGCGTCAGCGAGCCGACGCCGATGTCGTAGTACGCGATCTGCGGCCTGTCCGCGATCGGCTTGACCGCGCGGCAGATCTTCAGCGTGTTCGTCGGACGCAAAACCTTGTCGCCCGTTTCACGCTCGTGCACGTTGGCCGTGCTGTTCCAGGTGCCATCAAGGCAGACGACGAGCCTCCGGCCCGCCGGCGGATCCGCCCACACCGTGGTTGCAGTCATGAGGAAGCTCCAGATGAGGAAGAGTCGAAACGTACTCGTTCGAGAACTCACACTGGAGGAGTGCCCAAACAGGACCAGTTCCTACCCGGTCAGATTCGCACCAGGCCGCGCCGGCTCGCGATCTTCACCGCCTCGGTGCGGCTCGTCACGCCGAGCTTTTCGAACAGGTGCGTGAGGTGCGTTTTCACCGTGCGCTCGCTGATGCCGAGCTCCTGCGCGATCTCTTTGTTCGCCTTGCCGTCTGCCATCAGCCGGAGCGAGGACAGCTCGCGCGGGGTGAGGCTCATGTGCGTCAGCCCTTCGGCGAGCTTCGCGGCGGCGGCGGGGGCGAGGTACGTCTTTCCCGCGAGCACATCGTGAATGCACTGGATCAGTCCATCCGCGGTGATGTCCTTGAGGACATACGCTTTTGCGCCGGCCTTCAGTGCGCGCGAGATGTCGTCGTCCGTGTCGTACGTCGTCAGCACGATCACCTTCGCGAGCGGATCGCGCTCGCGAATCTGTCGCACCGCCTCGACGCCTTCCATCACGGGCATGCGCAGGTCGAGCAGCGTGACGTCGGGGTGATACTTCTCGTACGCCTCGACCGCTTCGAGACCGTTCGCGGCCTCCGCGATGACTTGCAGATCGGGCTCGTGACTGATGATGTTGGCGACGCCCGTGCGGACGAGCGAGTGATCGTCGACGACCAGAACGGTCGCTACTTCAGTGCTTGTTTGCATAGCTGGGGATGACGAACTGCGGTGGTTCCCACGCGAGCACGATCTCCGTGCCGGCGCGCGGGGCGGTGACGATGGTGAGCTCCGCGCCGATGCGCTCGGCGCGCTCCTGCATGCTGGTCAGGCCGAAGCCCGTACCAAAACGTTCCTTCGCGATGCCGCGGCCATCGTCTGCGATCGACAGTCGGAATCCGACGGTGCGCACGGCTGCTGCGTGCACGCGAATCGCTTTCGCGCGCGAGTGACGAATCGCGTTGGTGAGCGCTTCCTGCGCGATCCCCGCGAGCTCGCGCTCGACGCCTTCATTGAACGTGGGGAGCTCGCCGACCGCGAGCTCGATCGGCACGTCCGTCGACAGCCGCGCGATCTCGACGATGCGTTGCAGCACCGCGGGAAGATCGCCGTTCTCCATGCTCTGCGGACGCAGCGCACAGACGGAGCGTCGCGCCTCGACCATGTGCGTGCGCGCGAGATCGACCGCGTTCTCGATGCTCTGCGTCACGCCTTTCGGCAACGTCGTGTTGATGCGTTGCGCGGACTGCAACTGCATGAGAATCGCGGCGAAGCCCTGCGCGAGCGTGTCGTGAATGTCGCGCGCGATGCGATTGCGCTCTTCGAGCACGGCCTGCTGGCGCGCCTCGACACGACTCTTCTCCGCGAGATAGTGCTGATGCAACGCGAGCGTCGCCTGACGCGCGATCGCTTCGAGTAACGCGCGACGCCACTCCGCGTATTCAGGCGGCGTATCGCCGGTCGACAGTGCGATCCAGCCAAGATTGCGCGTCGGCAACATCAATGGCGCGACGGCGACGGAGCGGAGTCCGATGGAACGATTGAACTCGCGCACGTGCTCGGGCAGGCGCACATCGTCGCCCGCGTATTCAATGAGATCCGTCCAGCCCGGCCGATAGTCGAGCAGATGCTCGGCCATCGACTCGCGGGGCAATTGCAGCTCATCCCAGTTCGGACGGCCCCACTTGTAGAACTCGTCGCCGACGTACGCCATCTTCATCATGCACTGCGTCCCCTCGTCGTCGAGGAGGAACAGCGCGCATGCGTGACTGTCGCATTCGTCGATCAGCGTTTTGAGGAAGACACGGAAGAACCCGCCCATGTCCGATTCGCTCACGAGCGTGTCGAGCGCGAGCTGCACCGTGGTGCTCTGAAGCCGCGCTGAACATTCCGCGCGCTGTCTGCGCTCGAGCTCGCGCGCGTACTCCGTGCGCAGGGCCTCGACGCTCAATGCCTGGATGTCGACCGGCTCTTCTTCGAACGGACACGCGTAGTCGTCGAAGGCGTTGACCTGAGGCTGTTGCGCGGGCCGTGCGTCGGGCTGTTCATCTTTCAAGGGGCAGATCTCCGTTCGCAATTATCCATCTGCACGAACAACGCGCCATCGGCCAAAGGTACGAGGGCCGAAAGTCGTA
>DASVNL010000858.1:0-8373 GCA_036383875.1 Thermoanaerobaculia bacterium | reverse complement strand
GTTGGCGGTGGAGAGCTCTTCGCGAACTGCATCGGCGTCGCGACGAATCGTCCAGCTCGCGACGCACCAACTCCCGCCAACTGCCAACCGCCAACCGCCAACGAACTAGCCATGCGTCCCGGTCCACTGCTGATCCGACTGGCCCTCATCGTGGCCGCATCGAGTCTGCTCATCGCGGTCGTGCCGATGCTCGTCTTCGCGATCGGCGCGGCGCTCGCGTTGCTGCTGCTCGTCGCGATTTACGAGGCCTTCGTGCTTCGCCGGATCACGTTTCGCGTCGAGCGGCAGGCAAAGCTCGCGTTGCCACTGGATGAGCGCGAGTCGACGACGGTGCGCATCACGTCGAATGCGAAGCGCAGACTGCGACTGATCGTGCGGCAGCGCTGGCCGGAGATCGTCGAGCCGCGCTCGTCGACGACGGACGCGATCATCCGGCCGGGCGAAGTGTTGCCGATCGAGTTGCAGGCGCGCGGTATCGCGCGCGGCACCGCGACCGTCGAACCGTTGCACATCGCCGCGACGTCGCTCGGCTTCGTGGAGCGCATCACCTCCGCGGGCGAGAACTCGCTCGCGCATGTCCTGCCGAACCTCAACGCCGTCGGGCGCATGCACAAGCGCCTGAACGACTACGCGCTGCGCTCACTCGGCGCGCGCATCGCGCCGCGCGTCGGCAAGGGTCGCGAGTTCGATCGTCTGCGCGACTACGTGCGCGACGACGATCAGCGCGACATCGCGTGGAAAGCGTCCGCGCGACACGGACGGCTCATCGTGCGCGAGTTCCGGATGGAGCGGAGTCAGGACATCCTGCTCTGTCTCGACTCCGGCCATCGCATGGCCGCGCGCGTCGAGCAGATCACGCGACTCGATCACGCCGTGAACGCGGCGGTGCTGATCAGCTACGTGTGCAACCGGATGGAGGACAAGATCGGCATCCTCTCGTTCGACGCCGCCGTCGACAAAGGACTTCCGACAGGGCGCGGCGCCGCGCATTTGCGCGCGATCACGTCGTACGTCACGCAGCTCGAAGCCGCGTATCGCCACACGGACTACCTCGCGATGGCCGCGAGTCTGCGACGCCGCCTGCATCATCGGACGCTGATCCTGATTCTCACGGTTCTGCCGGAACGCGAAGAACGTCACGACTTGCTGCGCGCCGTCGACATGCTCGCACCGCAGCACCTCCCGCTGTTCGTCACGCTCACCGATCGCGACCTGCGCGCGCAGGCCGAGCTCCTGCCCGCCGATCGCGACGAACTCTCCCGCACGATCGTCGCCCGCGACCTACATCTCGGTCGCATCGAGTTGATGCGCGAGTTGCGCGCGCGCGGCGCGATGGTCGTCGAGTCGACGGCAGTGGATTGGGGTGTGGATGCGGTGAATTCGTACATCGATGTGAAGAGGAGGCAGATGTTGTGAACATCGAACGCTTCCTCAATGAACGCCGCCCCGTTTGGGATTCGCTGCAGCGATTGCTCGATCGCGCGGACGAGATCGATCTCTCGCGCACGGAGATGCACGAGCTGGTCGAGTTGTATCGGCGCACGTGCTCGGATCTGAATCGCGCTCGCTCGTACACCGCGAATCCCGACATCCTTGGGCATCTCAATCAACTGACCGGCCGCGCGTATCGGATGATCTATCGCGCGGGACAGGCGACGCCGGTGTGGGCGACGTTCGTCAATCTCGTCACGCGCGAGATTCCGCAGGCGTTTCGCAAACAGCGCACGTCGGTCGTCCTCGCGGCGTGTTCGTTTCTCGCGGGCGCGTTGTTCGGCTGCCTGGCGATCCTCATCGATCCGGCGAACGGCGAGCGGCTGATTCCGCAGATGTTCTTCACCGACAGTCCGCGCGAACGCGTCGAGAAAATCGAGCGCGGCGAAGAGCGGATCGACAACGTCGAGAAGGCGATGATGTTCGGCGCGTCGCTCTACACGCACAACATCAAAGTCGCGTTCCTCGCCTTCAGCCTCGGCGCGCTGACGCTCGTACTCGGCTTCGTCATCCTTTTCTACAACGGACTGATTCTCGGCGCGGTCGGCACGATGTACGTGCTCGACGGCGTCTCGATCTTCTTCCTCGCGTGGGTCGGACCGCACGGCGCGCTCGAATTGCCGTCGATCGTCTTCGGCGGCGCGGCGGGACTCGTGGTTGGTCGCGCGTTGCTGATGCCGGGCGCGTTGTCGCGCGGCGCGGCGCTGCGTCGGGTGCTGCCGAGCGTGTGGCGAATGATGATCGGCACGATGCTCACGCTCGTCTGCGCGGGATTGATCGAAGGCTCGTTCTCGCAGTTCTCCGCGAAGACGATTCCGTACGAGCTGAAGATCTTCGTCGCGCTGACGCTCTTCGCCGGCCTGATGGTCTACCTCTTCCTCCGCCGCATCGGCAACGAGAAGCTCGAATGAGAGAGCTCGACATCATCACGCCCGAGCACGTGCACATCCGCCTCGAGCCGGCGGGTGTAGGCAGCCGCTTTCTCGCGGTGATCATCGACTCGCTGATCGTCCTCGCGATCTCGTCGTTCATCGGCGCGATCCTGCGATTCACGCTGCCCGTGGGTATCGCGACCGCGATCGGCGTGACGCTGAACTTTGTGCTCACGTGGGGATGGCACGTCTTCTTCGAAGTGAAGAAGCAAGGCCGCACTCCCGGCAAGCGCGCGTTGCGACTGCGCGTGATCGACGCGCGCGGATTGCCTGTCTCGCTGCATCAATCGCTGGTGCGCAACATCGTGCGCATCCTCGACTTCATGCCCGCGTTCTACGGCGTCGGCGCGATCGCGATGCTGGTCACGGACTCGCGCCGCCGCCTCGGCGATCTCGTCGCCGACACGCTCGTCGTCCGCGACGCCCAGACGTTGTCCTACAGCGGCCAGCTCACGTCGGAGCGGCGCCACAACAGCCTGCGCACGCCGCGCGTGCTGCGACTCATGCGGCATCGCATCAGCCTCGAAGAGCGCGAGTTCCTGCTCACACTCTGCCTGCGCGCGGATCGCATGGCGCCCGCGGCGCGCTACGACCTGATGGAAGAAGTCGCGCGCGTGTATCGCCGCAAACTCGACATCGAGGAAGAACAGATCAGCGGTGAGAATCTCGTGCGCGATCTCACAGCGGTTCTCTTCAATCCGCGCGAAGATGATGCGCGCCGCGTTCCTGCCGTAAGGTAGGATGTAGGTACAAGTCCAAGTCCAAATACCGAGGTGAATCGATGCTTTGCCGGAACCACGTCGACGTGTCCGAAGGCGTACGCCGCTGCTCGCGCTGCGGAGGCACGTTCTGCCGCGATTGCGTAGTCGACATCAACGGTCTCCCCTATTGCGCCACGTGTAAAACCGAGCAGCTCATGGACGTTCGCTCGGGCGTGGACCAGACGATGCTGAATTACGGCGGCATCGGCAAGCGCTTCGGCGCGGTCATCATCGATGGGCTCATCGTCACGATGCCGATCTACCTGGTCTTCCTCGCGGCGATGATGATCCCGGCCACGCAGGGCGGCGAGCCGAACATGTTCATCGTCGCGCCGCTGTACATCCTGCTGATCCTGGCCCAGCCGATTTACGAAGGGATCATGTTCAGCAAGAAGAACGGGCAGACCGTGGGCAAGAGCGTGATGAAGCTGCGCGTCGTCCGTCCGGACGGCTCGCCGCTCTCGACCGGCCAGTGCTGGGGCCGCGCGTTCGGCAAGATGCTCCTCGGCTGCATCAGCATCTTCGACTACATCCCGGCCTTCTTCACGAAAGAGAAGACGACGTTGCACGACATGGTCGCGACGACGCGCGTGGTCGACACCTACTAATAATCCCAGACGATGGCCACACCCGCTCCCGGCGTTTCGTATCCCGGCCCGCAATGTCCCTGGTGCAAGATCGCGCTGGCGGCGGACGACGTCCGCTCCGGCGCGATCACGTGCGGCGCGTGTCGCAACACGTTCGAGGCGACGGCCTTCTCGCCACCCGACAAACGCGCGCGCACGATCGAAGTCGCGGTCTCGGGTCCCGAGGGCGCGAATGCGTGCGCGAATCACGCGCGCAACGCGGCGGTGACGTCGTGCGAGCGCTGCGGACTCTTCATCTGTTCGCTGTGTGAGATGAACGTCGGCGACGGCGCGATGTGCCCGTCGTGCTTTCAGCGCGCGCGCGCCGACGGCTCGCTGCACGGCGTCGCGGGTCGCATTCGCGACTACGCGCAGATGGCCAAGCTGTCGATGGTCTTCGCGCTCCTCATGATCGCGATCTTCGGCATTCCGCTGGGCATTCTGGCGATGGTCTACGCGCGCAAGGCGATGAAGCAGCGTCGCGAAGTCGGCGACGGAATCGCAGGCATGGTCGGCGTGATGATCGTCAGCGCGCTCGCGGTGCTGGGCGGGATCACGTTCGTCACGTTCATGGTCATCGGAGCGATGCAATGAAGACGCAGCCGCGCCGCACGCGCATCAGCCGCTGGGCCACCATCTCCACGCGCGAGTTCGTCTATCAGACGCCGGAAGGCATCGAAGTCGACTCGTCCGAACAGTTCGAGCTCATTCGCCGCCGCGTGTTGTACGAAGACGTGCGACTGGTGACGTATCACCGCGAGCGCGGCTTCGCGTTTTTGTTCGCGACCGGCATCCTCACCGCGTTCTTCATTGCGATCGGCGTGGTGATCTCATCGATCGGCGGCAACGACAGCTGGGTCGCCGCGCTGATCTTCTTTCTGATCGGGTTGCCCGCGCTGCTCGCGTTCATGATGCGGCTGATCTGGGGCGTCGACGTGATCACCGTCTTCGGACGGCGATCGATGGCCATCATCCGCATTCGTCTGCGCAAACAGCGCGCACGCGAGTTGTACGGAATGATCTGCGCGTCCGCGCGAAATGCGCAGCGCGAGCGGCCCGTCACCTTCCCAGGATCTGTCGCACAACCTCTCCCGGCGGACGTCCCTCTCCCACCGCTCTGACGATCGCGCTGCCGACGACGATGGCGTCGCAGCGCTCGCGCAGCTCGAGGTAGTGCTCGTGCTTCGAGATGCCGAAGCCGACCGCGATCGGATGCTTCAACTTCGCGCGCACTTCATCGAGCCGAACGAGAAGCGCGGGATCCAGCTCGCTGCGCGTGCCCGTCACGCCAGTCGTCGAGACGTAGTAGACGAAGCCGTCGCTCGCCTTGTCGATGCTCCGGATGCGCGCATCGGTGGATGTCGGGGCAAGCAGAAAGATGGTTCCCAATCCTTCGGCGTGCATGGCCGTGCGCAAGTCCGCCGCTGCTTCCGGCGGGAGATCGGTCAGCAGCACCGCGTCGACGCCCGCCGACTTCGCGTCGCGCGCAAACGCTTCCTCGCCATAGCGCATCACGGGATTGAGGTACGAGAACGCGATCAGCGGGATCTCGCTCTGCTCGCGAATCGCGCGCGCCATCGCGAAGACGTCGCGCGTAGTCGTGCCTTTCGCGAGCGCGCGTTGCGCGGCGGCCTGAATCACCGGCCCGTCCGCGATCGGATCGGAGAACGGGATGCCGAGCTCGATCGCGTCCGCGCCCGCGGCTTCGAGCTCGCGCACGATCGACACCGTGTCGCCATCGCCGCACGTGACGTACGCGATGAGCCCACAACGCTGCTCGCGCTTGAGTCGCTTGAAGAGCGCGTCGACGCGGTTCATGACGCGACTCCGGAGCGCAGGCTTCCAGCCTGCCGGACCGCCGACTTCCAGTCGGCGCATAGCGAGAAGGAGCGGGCTGGAAGCCCGCGACCCGGCAGGCTGGAAGCCTGCGCTCCGTTTTTCGTCATCACAGCGCACCTTCCAGTTTCGCGATTTGCGGCACGTCTTTGTCGCCGCGGCCCGACAAGTTCGCGATCACCACCGCGCCCTTCGCGATCGACTTGCCGTGTCGCAACAAGTACCCCAGCGCATGCGAGGACTCGAGCGCCGGGATGATGCCTTCGGTCTCGCTGAGTTTGTGAAACGCCTCGAGCGCGAGCGCGTCGTCGCAGTCGTGGTATTCGACGCGACCCGTCTCCTGCAGATGCGCGTGCTCCGGTCCGATCGACGGATAGTCGAGACCCGCGGAGATCGAATGCGTCTCCGCAATCTGTCCGGCTTCGTCCTGCAACACCATCGAGCGCGTACCGTGCAGCACGCCGAGCGCGCCGCCGGAGAATCGCGCGGCGTGCGATCCAAGCTCCGGTCCGCGTCCGCCCGCTTCGACGCCGATCAATCGAATCGATTCGTGCGGCAGCATTTCGTAGAACAGGCCGATCGCGTTCGAGCCGCCGCCGACGCACGCGACTGCGACGTCGGGCAGCGCACCGATTCGCTTCTTCAACTGCGCGAGTGCCTCGCGTCCGATCACCGATTGGAAGTCGCGCACGACGCGCGGATACGGATGCGGGCCGAGCACCGAGCCGATGATGTAGTGCGTCGTGCGGACGTTCGTGACCCAGTCGCGAATCGCTTCGTTGATCGCGTCTTTGAGCGTGCGGCTGCCGCTCGTCACGGGCACGACTTCCGCGCCGAGGAGGCGCATGCGGAAGACGTTCAACTCCTGACGGGCCATGTCCACTTCGCCCATGTAGACGACGCATTGCAGGCCGAGGAGGGCGCAGGCGGTGGCGGTGGCGACGCCGTGCTGCCCGGCGCCGGTCTCCGCGATGATGCGCTGCTTGCCCATCCGCTTCGCGATGATCGCCTGGCCGATCGCGTTGTTGATCTTGTGCGCGCCGGTGTGATTGAGGTCTTCGCGTTTGAGGAACAGCGTGAAGTCGCCGCACAACTCCGCGAAGCGCCGCGCCTGCGTGAGCGGCGTCGGACGTCCGACGAAATCGGAGAGCACGTCGTTCAGCTCGCGGCGGAAGTCGCGATCCTTCGACAGTTTCTTGTACGCGCGCTCGAACTCGTCGAGCGCGGCCATCAGAGTTTCGGGAACGAACTTCCCGCCGAATCGGCCGAAGAAGCCGTGGCGGTCCGGAAGCGCAGCAGCAGTCATCGTTTCACTCTCTCGAACAGTCGTTTCAGTTTGTCGTGGTCTTTGATGCCGGGCGCGCGCTCGACGCCGCTCGCAAGATCGATCGCATCCGGCGCGATGCGCAACGCGTCATCGACGTTGTCCGCGTTGATCCCGCCCGCGAGGAAGAACGGCTTCGCGCGGTCGTACTGCGCGAGCAAGCTCCAATCGAACGTGCGGCCCGTTCCGCCGCCGCTGTCGAACATCACGTACTTCGCGCTGGTGTTCGTCGCGGGAAGTGCGTCGCGAACGTTGAACGCTTTGATGACCGGCAGCGGCATCGCGCGCACGTCGTCGTCGGATTCGTCGCCGTGCAGTTGAATGAGATCGAGTTGCGCGACGTCCGCGATGCGCTGAATCTCGTCGAGCGACGCGTTGCGAAACACGCCGACCTTCGTCGCGCCGCCGATGTCGCGCACGACTTCCGGCGTTACGCAGCGCGGCGATTCCTTCACGAAGATGAAGCCGAGAAAGTCGGCGCCGAGTTGCGTCGCGAGCGTCGCGTCTTCCTCGCGCGTGATGCCGCAAATTTTCACGAGCGTCATCCGCGCACCAATGCCTGCACGGCCGCGGCGCGATCGGCTTGTCGCAGCAGCGACTCGCCGACGAGAAACGCGTTGAAGCCCGCAGCGCGCAATCGCGCGACGTCGGCGTGCGTTTTGATGCCGCTCTCCGCGACACGGATCGCGTCCTTCGGCATCAGCGCGCCGAGACGTTCGGAGATGCCGAGGTCGACGCGAAAGTCGCGGAGGTCGCGGTTGTTCACGCCGATGAGCTTCGCGCCCGCGGTGACCGCGCGCTCGAGCTCGTCCTCGTCGTGCACTTCGACGAGCGCATCGCAACCGTACGCTTCGAGCAACGCGATGAAGTCGCGGAGCTTCGTCGCGTCGAGCAGTGACGCTAGCAACAAAATCGCGTCCGCACCCGCCGCGACGCCGCGCACGATCTGCGACGGCTCGACGATGAAGTCCTTCATCACGACGGGCAAGCCGCTCGCGCTGCGTGCACGCGCGAGCCACTCGCGCGAGCCTTTGAAGAAGTCCGCTTCCGTGACGACCGACATCGCCGCGGCGCCGCCACGCGCGTAGTCGCGCGCGATCGCTTCGACATCAGGGTTCTCGACGATCGGACCGGCGGAGGGCGACGCGGATTTGATCTCCGCGATGATGTTCACCCCGTCGCGCGAGATCGCGTGACGAAACGCGAACGGCGTTCGCTGTTCCGCGATCGCTTCCGCCGCGCGACGATCGGGCTTCGCTTCGTCCTTCAACCGCTCGCGCGTCCGTTCGACGATGCGCAGCAGTACATCGACTTGCGACGTCGTGATCATGCTGCACCTCCGACCGCGTTCGACTCGCGCACGAGATCCTGCAGCTTCGCGTGTGCGCGTCCGTTCGATAACG
>DASVNL010000857.1:0-3135 GCA_036383875.1 Thermoanaerobaculia bacterium | reverse complement strand
TCGGGCTCGCGATCGACCTGATACGTGAGTCGCACGCGATTGCGCAGCCGGTCCATGACCTCCGGCAGTTGCTTCACGTTCATCACAAGCGCGCCACCGGTCTCCGACGCGTACTGCCTCAGCGGCGCCGATGGCTCGGAGAAAAGATGCACGGGCATCGCGTTGTTGGTCCCACGATTGCTGACCATCTCCGAGCCGCCGCGTTCCACGCCGCTCGCCATCGAATAAGAGCCGGTTCCGCCGACCGCGATCGCGATCCAGCCTTCGAGCGCCAGCGCGCGCGCAACTTTGTCGTTCTCCGCGTCGAGCGCGACTTTGTTTTCGGAGCGGCGCAACGTGTCGCGGCCGTTCTCCGCGTCCGGCGTCGACTCGAACACGGTCGCGTAGAAGTCGACCGGATCGAGATCGAATCCGCCGCCGACGTACATCAGCATGCGCGGCTGGCGTCGCGGCACGCGCGCAATCCAGCGCAACAGGTTCGTCCGCGCGATGCTCAACAACCGCAGCTCCTCGGACACATACGGCGCGATGTCGTTCGACACCGTGTTCAACACGAACACGCCCTCGGGCAGAGTCACCGACGTGACCTTCTCCGCCTCCATGATGAACTGGCGCCGCAGACGCGCGATGCGATCGCCGATGCCGTTCTTCATCACGCCATCCAGCGCGTCGTTGATCGCACGCGGATTGCGCGACGACGTCACGAGCGCCTTCGTCGTGAAGTCGGAGTAGAGAATCGTGACCGTCCCCATCGACAGGAGCTGGGGCATTTGCTTCTTCAGATCGCGAACCGATTCGTTGAGCAGGCCGCGATCGGACGTGAGTCCGTCGAACCAGATCACGATCTGCCAGTCCGCCGCGCGCGGCGCAGCCGACGGCGGCGCGACAGTCGTGTCGGCCATGACCGTCGGGATGCCGCCGCCGAGGTACTCGACGCTGACGACTTCGCGCCGGTCTTCGTCTTCCATGATCACGAAGTCCGCGGGCGTGAGATCGGTCGGCGTCTTTCCCGACGCATCGGTGACGTCGACGACGAGCTCGATGGCCGTGACGAAAGCCTTCGCGCCGAACTTGTTTCCGGTGCGCTCCTGCGCGGGCGTACCAGTCGCGAGGGTCAGGACGAGAAGCGCTGCGACGAAACGAATTGGTTTGGTCATGGGAGCGCTCAGTATGAAAGCGATTCGTCCGAATTGCTGTTACCGAACATTTACGGGTCCGTCATCGGATCGAATGAGCGATCGCAGAAGGGTGTGCTGCCGTCCGTATACTCTCTGCTTCCGGAGGAAAACATGAAAAAGTCCATTGTTGCCGTTGCCCTGCTCGTCGCCACCGTCGCGTTCGCATCCGAGGACGTGGTGAAACGCGGCGCGGCGATTCCTGCGGATGCGAAGAGCATCTCGCTCGCGAAGGTGTTGGAGAATCCCGACCAGTACACGAAGACTCCGGTCGTGGTCGATGGAACGATCACAATGGCCTGCACGCGCATGGGCTGCTGGATGCAGCTCGCGCCCACCGAGGGTGGCGAGAACGTGCGCGTGACGTTCAAAGACTACGGCTTCTTCGTCCCGCTCGACTCGAAGGGGATGAAAGCGCGCGCCGAGGGCGTCGCGGTCGTGAAGACGCTGTCGAAGGCGGACGCCGATCACCTCGAAGAAGAGGGCGCGAAGCTGAAGCGCAACGCGGACGGCACGGCGAAGGAAGTGTCGTTCATCGCCAACGGCGTCGAACTCACCAAATGATTTCACTGAGCCTCGGGCGCGCTGACGCTCGAGGCTCGTTTTCTATCGCGGTACGAATCCCGACGCTGTTCTCACTTTCGCGTTCGGCTGCGCGACGCGAATCTCGACGCTGCGCCACGTGTCGCCCGACGCCGCGGTCGTGCGGAAGTTGAATCGATACTGACGCTGCAGTTCGCGCTCGATCGTCCCGTACACCTCGGCGAGGCTCTTCGTATCGCGCAGCTCCCACGCGCGTCCGCCCGTTTCCGCGGCGATCTCTTTCAATCGCGCGGGCAACGCCAACGAGAGCGTGAGCAGATACACCGACGCTCCCGTCTCGCGCGCCACACGCGCGACGTCTTCAACGCCGTAGCGGCTTCCTTCATCGCGTCCGTCGGTCAGCACGATGAGCGCGCGCTTGCCCGCGACGCCCTGCAGTTGCAGGAGCGAGAACACCATCGCGTCGTAGAGCGCGGTCGAGCCATCCGCGTGGATGCCGTCGATCGCGGCGAGGAGCGCGTTCGCGTCCGACGTCGTCGTCGCGGCGAGGCGCGGCTGCGTGTCGAAGTCGACGACGAACGCGGAGTTGCCGCGCGCGGCGATACCCGTGAGGAACGAGTGCGCGCTCTCGTGCACGTCAGCGATGCGCGAGCGCATGCTCGTCGACGAGTCGATCGTCAGGCCGACCGTGAACGGCGCGCCTTCCGTGTACTCGAACCCGAGGATCGGGCGCATCGCGCCGTTCTCGCGAATCGAGAACTGCGAGCGCTTCAGGTTCGGGATGACTTCGTCGCGCTCGTCGAGCACCGTCGCGTAGAACTCGACTTCGCGGACCTCCATCAACTCCGTGCCGACGCCGACGAGCAGCGCGTCTTCGGCAACGCGACCATCGGCGAGCGTGACGCTCACGCGGAGCATGCTGCCTTCGTTCGTGTCGCCGACCTTCGCGACGAACGGCGGCGCGGTGAGATTCGCGAGGCGTCGATCGTCGAGGAAGAATGCGACGGATTGCAGCACGCCGCCCGCGGGCAGATCGACACTCGCGCTTGCGGTGCGTTTCTGTCCGAGGGCGAGTCGCACGGAGAATTCGTTGTGGCGATCGTTGAGCACGAGGCCGTCTTCACCGACGACTTCGCCGCGAGCGTTGCGCGCGACGACGCGCAGTTCGTGACGCCGCGGAACCGCGCCGACGTCCACCTTCGCTTCGAACGGCGGCGCCGTGTCGTTCGCGACGCGCTGGCCGTCGAGCATGAACGCGACCGACGCGATGGCCGGACTGCGCGCCAGCGCCTGCGCGAGAATCGCGCCGCTGTACGCCGCGCGCTGCGGCAGCAGCAGTCGCACCTTCGCGTTGCCGCCGATCAGTTGCGTCTCCGATGTCGCGAGCAGCGTCGACGTCGCCGCGCGCACTTCGGGC
>DASVNL010000856.1:0-1774 GCA_036383875.1 Thermoanaerobaculia bacterium | reverse complement strand
GCCGATGATCGTCGCCGGCGCGCCGAAGATGGTGAACCGCGATCAGATCCTCTGGGTGCAGTGCGAGAAGCTGCTGGAGATGGCGGACTTCGACGCGACGATCGTCACGCGACTCACGATCGTCGAACTGTCCGACGGCTCACGCCTCGAAGGCGTCGTGCCGATCGACCGCCCGCGCGAACTGTCGCGCATCTCGGACGTGCTGAACGACGATGACGAGTTGTTCCTGCGCGTCGACGGCGACGACGACACGTGGTACGTGAACAAGAGCTTCATCCGCAGCGTCATTCCGCGGTAGTGGAGCGGCGGACTCTCAGTCCGCCGCACGTTCCGGTGGGCTGAGAGCCCACCGCTCCACCTGTCCCTCGTCGATCAGCTTGATCACGTGCGCGTGCATCTGGATCTCCGCCGCGCGATGCAGTCGCGAGTCGAGGTCGGGGTAGATGCGCTTGCGGAGATCGCCGAGGGACTGCGCGCCGGCGTTGATGGCTTCGAGGACCTGGCGTTCGCGTTCGAGGCGATGCGCGATGTACTCGTCGATCAGCGCGACCGCATCGTCGCGATCGGGACCGTGCGCAGGATGGATGCGCTGCGGATTGCGCGCGCGCAACGCGTGCAGCGATCGCAGGTAGTCGGCCATGTTGCCGTCGGGAGGAAAGATCGCGGTGGTGCCGGTGCCGAGGATCGTGTCGCCGGAGAAGAGGGCACCGTCGGATGTCAGATA
Organism: Thermoanaerobaculia bacterium; assembly: GCA_036383875.1. Lineage (GTDB taxonomy): Bacteria > Acidobacteriota > Thermoanaerobaculia > Gp7-AA8 > Gp7-AA8 > QHVT01. The sequence continues at coordinate 1,050 of DASVNL010000856.1, read as the reverse complement.
GCAGACATGCTCACTCGTGTGACCCGGCGTCGCGATCACGTCGACGCGCTCGTCGTCGAGCAGCAGCGTCTCGCCGCCGGACACGCGGCGATCGACGATCGCGTCGTCGAGCACGTCGCGCGGCGCGATGATCGTCGCGCCGGTGCGTTCCTTCAGCGGAATCGCGGCGGGCGCGTGATCGCCGTGGCGGTGCGTGATGAGGATCGTGCGCAGTTCCGGCATCGCGGCCTGAATCGCGTCGATGTGCGAGTCGATGGCGGGACCGGGATCGAGCACCGTCGTCGCGCCGATCAGATACGTGCGCGTTCCGTCGAGCGTGAACGGTCCGGGATTCGGCGCCGTGATCGAACGGATGTTCATGGCAGCGCCGGCTTTCCGTTCACGAGCACCGGTTGAATCGGCTCGATGACCGCGCCGCGCCGCGAGTCGATGAGCGCCGCGACGCTGTCGAATCCGCACAGCGACTCGAGCGTGCGCAACGTCGGGAAGACGAGCTTCATCTCCTTCGCCGCGTATCGCGCCAACGCATCCTCCGGCGAAATCCATGTCACATCGACGCCTTCGGTTTGCTCTGCTGACGCAACCACGTCGCGCGAAACTTCGGTGAGGAAAAAGTAGGTGTCGAAGCGCTTCGGCACACCGACCGGCGTAATCCAGCGCGACGTCCACACGAGCGCGTCGAGATCGACAGGCGCTTCGCTGACGAGATGTCGCAGCGTGAGACTGCCGGCGAGGAGTCGCCGGCGTTTGTGCGGCGCGTCGTCGAGCGCGTCGCCGAGCCATACGCCCGTTTCTTCGAACGTCTCGCGAATGCCGGTGTAGCGCATCGCGGCGAGAAACTCGTTGCCGTTAGTGACAGCCGCAAGCTCGTTGTCGATCTGCTCCGCGACGCCGCCGGGGAACACCCACGCGTCGGGCATGAACGAGCTCTGCGCGTGACGGCGCATCATCAACACTTCGAGCGGCGCATCGCGCAGCACGATCACGCTCGCGGCCGGAATCGCAATCACTTCGTCGCTCAACATCGCCCCTGCCAGCCGAGCCACTCTT
>DASVNL010000855.1:0-17612 GCA_036383875.1 Thermoanaerobaculia bacterium | reverse complement strand
ACCGCGGCGGAATCGCCGTCGCGTTGAATCGTGCGCAGCGTCGGGAACGACGCACCATCGAAGCGGCGCAACTCCGTCGCAGCAAGCGCGCTCAACTCGCGACGCAGCAGCGTCGTCCGATGATCGTGCGGGATCGGCCGTGCGCTTCGCACGAGGAACGGATCGGGAAGTAATCCCACGTACAGCGGCAGTCCGTTCGACGCGCCGACCGTGTCGACGCTGATCGGCAATCTGCACGGCGCGAGCGCGAGTGACTCGGTTGCCGCGAACAGCAACCGTCCGGCGTCGAGCAAACGCCGAAGCAATCCCTGCGGCGAGCTGTCCGCGACACCGTCGACGAGATCGTCGCGCAGCGATCGCTCGACCTTCACGATCTGCCAGAGCCGCCACGCACCGTCGCCCGTCGCGGCGAGCACGACGACGCGCGGCGATGAGAACCAGCGCTGCCCGCTCGCATGCAGTCGCGACCACTCGATGAGCGCGCGGCGGCCGAGCTCGGGGTCGGCGTACGTCGCGCGTCGCGGTGAGTGAAACCGCCAGCCGTCGGTCTCGCCGATCCAATCGCCGTGCGACGTCTCGCGCGGCGTGAACGGCGTCGAGCACGCATCGAGCAGTCGCACGCGACCTTCGACCGGCGGCCAGATCATGCCCGACGGCACGTTGTGATCGGGCGCCAGCGGCGCCGCGCCTGTTTGCGCGATCGCGCGTGGCTCCGCGACTTCGGCATCGACGACTTCCTGCAACGCGGACTGCGCCGCCGATTCGAGCTGCGACGCGCCGACTGCGCGATGCGATTCGCTGCGCGTCATTTGTCGCAACAGGTCGTCGCTGGTTTGCACGTCCGGCGATCGATGCTCGAGCTCGCGCGTGCGCAGCAACTCACGCACGCGATCGAGCGCGAGTCGCACGGCGAACACGAATGTCTCTCGCACGCCGCGACCTTCCGTCGCCACCGACTCGATCACCGCGATGCCATCCTCGGGCATCGCCGCGCGCAGCGTCGCCATGTCGACGGCGTCGTCGTGATCGCGCTTGTTGGCCTGCACGATGACGCCGATGCGCGGTCCCGGCGAAGCATCGAGCACCGCCCGCATCTCGGTCATGTACGCGCGCGTCGTTTCGACCGCGGTCGCGTTGCTGTCGCTCACGAAGACCACGGCGTCCGCGGTCTCGAGCAGCGTGTGCCTGCGATGCGCAAGCACCGTCTGACCGGGAACGGTGATGACCTGACAGCGGATGCGATGTCCTTCGAACAAGCCGCCCGTGTACTCGAGCCAGTCGAAGAAGAGCGTGCGATCGCCGGCTTCCGCGGGCGTCGACATCGGGCGCGCCAGACTGGCTGACAGCGCCCGCAAACTCGTCGTCTTGCCCGCTTCCGGCGGACCGTCATACACGATGCGAATGACGACCGCGTTCTGTTCGACGTCCAGGACGGCCAAGGGATCTCCGGTTACTGCAGCGCCGCGACGTGTTTGTTCACGGCATTGCGCACGATCGCGAGGTTGGTGCTGCTGCGATCGGCGGCGAGGTACAGAAACGTGTGGCCGCCCGGGAAGATCTTGATCAGATGCAACTGATCGCCGAGGGTGAGCAGCATGTCCTCGAGGTTGGTGTTGAGGTTGAGGGCTTTGACGATCTTCAGCTTCTGTTTGACCAGCTCACTGTTGTACGCGCTGGCCACCGCGAGGTCGAAGTCCGAACGGTTCGACTTCGCCGCGAGGGTCATGCCCGATTCCAGATCGACGACCGACGCTGCGATGAAGCCGGTCATCTCTCCTTCGATTTTTCCAATTGTCTCTACGAGATCTTTTTCGCTGCTCATGGTTGTGGGTTCCTTTCAGGTCGTCTTACGAAATCTGCATGTTCTTCTCGATCTCACCCAACTGAATGCGAGCCATGGCGAGGTTCGCGCGAGTGCGATCGAGCACGACATAGATGAAGAGGGCGTCGTTGCTGCCGACGAGACGGATGATGTGGTACTGCTTGCCGAGGGTGATGAGGATGTCCTCGATCTGGTCGTTGAGATTCAGCGAGCGCATGGTCTTGCGCTTCGCGCGAACGACTTCGGTGTTGCCCGCGGCCGCGATCTCGATGTTGAGACCCGCGCCACCGCCGATGGACCCGAGCATCATGCCGCTGCTGCTGTCCACGACGCATGCGCCCACCGCGCCTTCGGACTGCATGATCTTCTCGAGTGATTCTTTGACGTTTGCCATGCTGTGATTCCTCTCTCTAACTGTCTGTTGGTGTTGCTCCGCCCGGCCACGCGCGTTCGACGGCGCGGCGAATGAGCGGCAGATTCATGTCGGTGCGATCGACGATCAGGAACAGCACCTGGCCGCCGGACATCGGATGGATGAACTGCATCTCGTCACCGAGGATCGAGACGCAGTCGACGAGCGGCGCGGTGCGCGACAGCGCGTGCATCGCGCGCGAGTGCTGCTCGAGCAGCTCCATCACGACGTCGCCGATGACCGTGAGATCGGCAGCGCCGCGCCGGCTGCGATGCGCGATCAACTCGCCGGCCGGGCCGAAGATCGCGGCCGCGCGGAACGCGGCAAGCGACTCGGCGAGCGTATCGAGTCCCGTGCTCGCGGCCTCGGTCTCGATGCCGGTCACGCCTTCATCGAGACGGCGCACGCCTTCCATCAGGACGTTCTGCCACGACGCGCTGATCGTGCGGATCGAGCTGCGTGCGTCGGGATCGTGGGAGAAGTTGCCGTCCTGCCATTGCAGCAACCGGTAGACGGCCTGTTCGCCAATGGCGGATCCGCAGAGCGCGTGGACCATCTGGCCGTGCTCGAACCAGATCGTGCCGCGCTCGTCTTTGCTGCGGATCGTCAGCGCGCCGTTGGCGAGCGACACCGTGTAGATCTGGATCAGATCGGGGAGGAGCGGGAGGGAAATCGCACCGGAGAATCCGTCGCGTCGCGGAATGAGCTCCACCTCGCCCTCGGAGCCGGAGCGATCGTCGTCGCGACGCAAATCGAATTTATGGGAGCTCATAGGATGAATGGGATGGCGGTCCGGAATGCACTCCAGTCGGCAAGGGCGGAAGGCTGGAAGTGCATCTCCTTGTCCATCAATAACTTAACTGGACCCGCGACGGATACTAGGGACCGAAGGTTACATCCACAACCTGAGTCAGCCATATCCGACGGGGGACTGTAGGAGACGTCTTTCAGCACATACCCGCATTGACAAAAAAGCCGGCCTCGCGGCCGGCTTTCTCGTTCATCCCTGGGACGGGAAACGTCAGAAGCGGATCAGCGCCGTGATGCGATAGCTGCGCGGAAGCTGGAACGACGCGCGCTGCGTGGCGGCGCCGTAGCGGCTGCGAAGCGTCTCGCACGACGTGCCGGTGTCGTTGCACCAGCTCTGATTGTTGACGGCGATCTGCCGCTGCGAATCCGTCACGTTGAAGATCTCGCCCTTGACACCCAGCTCCGTGCCGAACACGGGGAACGTCAGCTCCGAGGAGAGATCGAGTTGATAGAAACCGGGGAGGCGATCGGAGCCGCGGCCTTCGTAGTAGTACGTCAGCGTCTCGGTGCTCAGGCTGCCGTCAGGGAACAGCGCGCGCACGGTGGTCTGCTTCGAATAGGCCGTGCCGGCGAGGTACTGACCGCCGAAGCCGACGGTGAGGTTCGCGGGTCCGATGTGACGTCCGTACGTGCCGAGGAGATTGATCGCGTGCGGACGGTCGTAGTTCGCCTTGCCGCCGATCGTCGCGTTCACCGCGTCGCAGGAGATCAGGCCGTTGTTGCCGACGGTGCGATCGGTGCTGAAGCAGTCGCCGCCCGGAAAGTCGTTGAGCGTCGTCGCGGTGGTCGCGTAGTGATTGCCGGTCGTGCGCGAATACGTGTAGTTCGCGAACGTGCTCCAGTTCTCGGAGAAGCGCTTCTCGAACGAGAACTGCAGGCCGCGATAGCTGCGGTTCGCCTCGTCGAGGTTCTCGTAGTGCGTGAGCGTGTTGCCTTCGTCGTCGAAGTGGTAGAAGTCGTCGATGAGGTTGTCCCACTCGCGCCAGATGCCGCGCACGCTGACGCCCATGTTCGAGCCGAACTGCTGCTGGAAGCCGATCGTGACCTCGTCCATGTTCGTCGGCGAGAGATCGCGATCGGACGTCGTCGCGTTCGCGGTGCGCACGGAACGCACGAAGTCGTACGCGCCCGTCGTCGGGTTGAACTCGTACTCGTCGTAGTCGGCGCGTGCGGCGTTCTGCGCCTGATTGTCGACGAAGCCCTGAATCACGAAGTCGTAGAAGCGTCCGGCGGAGAAGGTCAGCAACTGACGGCCGGTGCCGGAGAGGTCGAACGTCGCGGCGAGGCGCGGCGCGAGGCTGGTCGTATCGACGATCACGGAGCCGACGTCGTTCTTCCCGCTCTGCTGTTCGGCGCGCAGTCCGGCTTCGACGTTGATGCGTTGCCCGATCGAGAACTTGTCGCGAACGTAGAGCGCGTTGATGTCGCCCTTCGACGTGAGCGGACCCGGGTCGATGTAGTCGAGACGTGCGATCGGCGAGAAGGTGCCGCCCGCGTCGTAGTCCTGAACGTAGTAGATGCGGTTGTTGGTGATGCTGAGGAACGACGTCGATTCGATCGACTCGAGGTCGAGTCCGACTTTGAACTCGTGCGAGTTGCCGCCGAGTGTCGCGAAGTACGACGCGGCGCCGGCGAGCTGCGTGCGCGGCCGCGACGTGCCGTTGTCCTGGCCGAAGATGAAGCCGTTGTAGTAGCGCGCGGTGGTGAAGTCGTAGATCGCCGAGCCGTTGTCGAATCCGCCGACCGCGTACGGGCTGACTTTGATCTCACTCTTCGACTTCGCGTACAGCGCTTCGAGCGAGATCTTGTTGCTGATCACGCCGGCGTACTGCGCGGTGTAGTTGTTGCCGGTCTGGTCCTGCCGCGTGACGGACGCGAGGTCCGCGCCGCCGCCACCGTACACGCGCACGCCGCCGAGAATCGGATCTTCGGCGTACTTGACCCAGAGGTTGTGCGATGGGGTGAGCTGGAACGTCGCGCGGTAGTTCTGCAGCGTGATCTCGGGATTCTGCGAGTACTCCTCGTTCGTGACCGCTGTGTTGGTGCGCGATCCGAGGGGCTTGAACTTTTCGTAGGCGCCGAAGAACCATGCGCGGTTCTGCACGATCGGACCGCCGAGCGTGGCGCTGTAGCGGATGTTGTCGTGATCGACTTTCTCACGCGCGAGCGACGCACCCGTGATCGTGTTGCGCGTCCTGTTCTGCGCGTCCCACTCGTCGTTCGTGCCGATCACTTTGAACGAACCTTCGAAGTCGTTCGTGCCGGACTTCGTGATCACGTTGATCACCGCGCCGGTCGAGCGTCCGTACTCGGCGGAGATGCCGCTCGTGTAGACGTTCACTTCCTGGATCGCTTCGAAGTTGAGATTCGCGGAGAACGTGCCGGTGGTCGGGTCGGTGGTGTCGACGCCGTCGAAGATGTATTGATTCGACGAGCTGATCGCGCCGTTCACGTTCGCGTTGCCGTCGCCATCCGCGTCGAGTACGCCGGGCGCGTACGTGGTGATGGTCTGGTAGCTGCGGCCGATCGGCGCCTTCTCGTACTCCTGCGTCGAGAGTCGCGTCGTCTGCGTGACGCGCGTCGGATCGACGACCGGCGCGACGGCGGTGACGGTGATCGATTCGATCGACGCTGCGAGTCCGAGGAGAAGATTCAGCTCGGTCGTCTTCTCCGCTTCGACGAGGACGTTCGACTTGCTGCTCTTGTCGAATCCGTCGAGCGCTCCGTCGACGGTGTAGCGTCCGAGTGGAAGTGCGGCGAAGCGATAGCGCCCCTGCGCGTCGGTGATCTCGCTGCGACTCGTGGCGCGTTCCTGATGCGTGACCGTGACCGTCACGCCGGGCAGTGCGCCGCCCGTCTGATCGGTCGCGATGCCCGCGATCGTTCCGGTCTGGAACCCCTGCGCGAACACGACGACGGGCAGCAATGAGAAGAGTGCGAACAACAATGTACGAATGGCCCTCATGTGTGTCTCCTTTCGGTTGAACTCCTGCGGGCCATCCGCTGCGCGTTGCGTGCGTCGCCTTCGCACTGCACGCGATCGTGTGCATTCAACGACTTAGCAATGTTCATCGAGACGTGACGTTCGACGCGTTGAAGAAGCGCGCGTGATTCGTTGAATTCGCGCCCAAAACGTGCGCAAAACGATCGCGCGTCAACGTTCGTTCATCGTCGCGACACCGTGTCGCGACGGGTGTGACCGCTTCATTGCAAACGCGACGATTCCGTCACCGATGGCTCGCGCATTGCTCTTAGAACGGTGAAGTTAAAGGAGACAAATTGATGAACCGCCCTAAGTGGTACACCGATGAGCACGACTCTGGCTGGCAGCGCGTCAAGGCTGCGTTTGGCAATGACTGGGAGCAGACCAAACACGATTTCGGGTCCGACAAGGCGCGAGATCTCAACCAGGATGTTGGCGACACCGTGAAGCAGGCGACGGGCGCCCCCGACGGCTTCGAGAATCACGAACAGGCTTTCCGCTTCGGCTACGCAGCACAGCGTCAGTTCAAGACCAAGTATCCGACGTGGAACAACGACCTCGAGACCGAGCTCCGCAGCGATTACGGCAACGAGTTCGACCGTGATCGTTCCTACATTCGCCACGCGTACGAGTATCGCTACGGCACGAGCGCGACGTCGCCTGACAAGCGCGACGAGATGCGCAGCAACTAGCAGTATTGACTGTTGGGACGCCGGTGCTAACGCGCCGGCGTTCCGCGTTGCCGCCGTTGCCAGAACGGCGAGTCCGGCCAGCGCTTCTCGATGGCGTAGTAGCGCGCGCGATTCACGAGGTAATCGCGATAGCGCTCCGTGACGAGCTCCGCGTAACGATCGAGCTGATTCGTCGCGATGGCCGTCGCAGCGTCGAGTGCGGACTCGAGCGCGGTGAGGATTCCCTGCGACGAGAGGGGGTCGAACGACACAGCTGAGTCGCCAACGGCGAGCCACGCCGGTCCGATCACTGATGAGAGTCGCGCGGTGTTTGCCGATGCGACGCGCGACGGCACGATGAGCGTGTAGGCGTCGATGCGCTCGCGCGTGTGCGGCGGCGGACTCACGTTCTGCGCGAGGTCGGAGTCGGTGAAGTACGCGACGACGAGTCGCGCGCCCGGAAGCGGCGCGCTGTACCACCACCCCGTTTCGCTCGCCTCGATGAACGTGAACTTGCCCTGCGGATCATCGACACCTTTCGATGCATAGAAAGATGTAATGCCGACGAGCTGATCGATCGCCACGCGTTGCGCGCCGCAGATGCGCGCGACCGTCGATGCGCGCCCGGTCGCGTCGATGACGTGACGCGCGGTCATCTCCGTCGATCCCGCGCGAATGCGCCACGTCGCGCCGTCGTACGACAACGCATCGAGCGATGAACCGCGCACGAGCGTCACGCCCGACTCTTCGGCAGCCGCGAGCAACATGCGTTCGAAGCGTTGTCGGTCGATGTGCCATCCGCTGCCGTACGCGCTGTGGATGAAATGCACTTCCTCGACTTCGTCGCCGCCCCAGCACGAGCGATTGCCGACCGCGGGATCGTGTTCGCCGGCGAGGAAGCGATCGAGGACGCCGAGGTGGAGGAGTGCGTTGCGAACGGCGCCGGGGAGTGTTTCGCCTGCGCGCGGCGGCGGGTCCACCGTACGCTCGACCAGCGCGGTTTTGAATCCGCGCCGGGCGAGCGCCAATGTCGTCGCCGTGCCGGCTGGTCCGCCACCAACGGCGACGACATCGTAGTGCTGCATATCAGTGAGGACGGCCCATGCCGTAGATGCGCTTCGGCTTCGCGAGAAGCGGAGTCGGCGCCGGGACATCCTTCGCCGGCAGCGACGGCTTGCCTTTCTCGCGGATCGCCATGCGCGCGCCTTCCGGCTGCACCTGCTTCTTCGCGCTGAGACTCGGCTCGACGCGGCCATGAATCGGGCAGCCGCGATCGGTCCACATCGAGATGACCTGCTTCATCGTGAGCGGCCCGCTGTCCGACGTCGTCTCCGGAACGAACTCGCGGAAGGCCTGGGCCATGTCGCCATTGCCCGCGAGCATCTGCGTGATCAGCGGACTGTTGGCCGCGTCGCCGGGGACGATCCAGCCGTTGACGGGATTGCTCAACGCGCCGAGGAAGATGGCGTTGCGTTCAGTGCCCCAGCGGTCGCTGTCGTCGAACCACCACGCGATCGGCATCGTGACGGTCTGCTTCGTCGCCGGATCGTAGCCGGTGAGTCGCGCGTGATGTCCGGGCGTTCCTGCCTGACGCTGACGCAGCGTGTCGACGACGTAGTTCATCGCCCTCTCGAGATCGAACGCGGGCAGCGGCTTCTCCGGCGCGAGCGACACGATGTAGTCGTGCCACAGCTTCTGCTCGGCGGGCGTGAAGACGTGGAACATCGGACCGGTGAAGGACATCAGCTCGAAGATCGGACTGATGTCGGGACGGCCCGGAACGATGTAGCCGGCGCTCTGCAACTCGTCGAGCATGCCGATCGGATCGTCGAACCAGTCGTTGATGAAATTGGGTCCCAACCGTTTCGTGCCGTGATTCTGACGCGCGTACTGCGCCTTCTTCTCGATGAGCGTGATCATCTGCGCTTCGAGCGACGGCGGCGAGGCGAACGCGTTCGCGATGTCCTGGCCGAGGGTGCCGAGCGTGCCGAATGCAACGTAGCCGGTCCAGATGCGTTCCCACGCCTGCTGCATCGCTTCTTCGCCGCCGTTGCCGCGGATGTTGTCGAGGTACAACTGAATGGCCTGCTTCGCGAGTGCGCCATGTCCCGCGGACGCGTTGTCGATGCCGACGTGCAGCGCGTAGTACAACGGATTGAGTCCCAACGACTCCATCTCCTGCACGATGCCGCCGAGGCCGACGGACGACCACTCGAGGTACAGCGTCATGCCGAGAATCTCCGGCAGATACTCCTCGGTGAACGCACTGATCGCGAGCAGGAACACCGGCTCCGTGAATGCGGAGTCGAGGAAGCCGTCGTACTGCGCGTAGTCGTAGCTGCGGATGTCCGGCAGGTAGATGTTCATGCTGCGCAGCAGGTCCGTGTAGACGTTCGCGTGATTGTGCGCGTCGACGGCGTCGCCCAGTTCATCCATGTAGATGTGGAAGAGGAGATTGCGCACTTCGTCGACGGTGCCCGGAGGCGCGGCCTGGCGGATCCACGCGCCGTCGAGCTGATTGAACGGCGCCATCTGCAGCGTGCGATAGATGCGCTGCTCGCGCGTCGCGGTGGAGAGGAATCCGTTCGGTCCGCCCGCGGCAGTCGAGTTGCCGAGGACGTATTGCGAGTAGATGTTCTGCATGCGCGCGTCGAAGCCTTCCGGCGTGTACGCGAACGGAGTCCAGCCTGTCATCTGCTGCTCGGTCGCGGTCTCCGGATTCTTCGCGTTGAGGCGCGCCTGCGCCAGGTACTCGTCGACCATCTTCCGCGCGTGCGGCAGGAAGTCGGAGTACGACGCCTGATTCATGAGGTAGTAGAACGCGTCGCGCTGCGACGTGCCCGCGTACTTGTCGCGATCTTCTTCGACGTACACGACCTGGCCGTCGGCCTCGCGCGGCACGACGAATCCGAACTCGCTCCAGTGATGAACCATGCCGTTGTCGAGCATCGGCGAAGTCTGCGGAATGCCGCGCGCCCATTCGACGCGCGCCGCGACCATCGCGTTCAGCGGGCCGTCGGCTTTCTGATCGTAGAAGCGGATCACGTCTTCGAACTGCTGCTGACTCACGACGTCGTCGGGACGCGCGGCCGGCCACCAGCGGTGATTGCACTCGGAGAAGTCCGCCTGCCACGGCAACGCCATGTGCCGCGTGATGTCGCCGGGTTGCAGCGTGCGCCAGTCGAGACGTCCGAGCTCGGCCCAGAGGCTCGGCTGTTCGCAGATGTACGTGATCTCGATGCCGGGGAAGAACGGCGCGCCGATGCACGGATCGAGCGACGCTTTGTCGATCGCGACCGGCTGGTCTTTGATCGGGATGCGCGCGAGCACTGGCGGCACGGGACCGATCAGCGGGTTCTCATGTTTCGGCCAGTCATCGACGAATTTCCCTTCGGCCCACGACTTCATCGCGTCGAACTGTCGCGGCGTCAGCGTGGCCCACGTGACGTACGTGCCGCCCGGAATGCCACCGCCGGGATTGGTCTGGTCCGTCGGATTCGCATCGACGGAGCCGACCGGATCGAGTCCGTCGCCGCCATCGCCCCACATCTGCGGCATCCAGCGCATGCCCGAGTACTTCGTCGCCTCGGGTGACTCCATGACTTCCTGCAGCGACTTGCCGGGATTGTCGGCCTGCAGAATCGGCAGCGGTTTGCGCATGCGGCTGAACACGTGGGCGCGCGTGTTCGCGTTCGCCGGATTCTCCGACTTCTCATGCAACTGCGAGAACAGCGGCTCGCTGAGCGGATCGAAGACCATGCCCGAACCGTGCTGCTGCAGCGCGAACTGATTCACCCACTGGTATTCATTGATGCGGCGAAGGATCGGATAGATGTCGTGCGTGAACGACACTTCGCTGCGCTTCGTGCCGTCCTTCTGTTCCTGCACCTGCAGCGCGACGTCCCACAGCGTGGTGATCGGCAGGAGATGCGGCGCGAACTTCGGCGGCGCGACGAGCACCCACGACTTCTCGCGCACTTCGATCTGCTTGCCGTCGATCGTGACTTCGGCGGAGACGATGCCGTCGCTCGTATCGTCGTGCCAGTAGTCGTTGCTGCCGAAGTAGTAGTCGCCGTTGAGGAAGCCGACTTCGTTGTCGGGGATGACGGTCTTCGATTCGCCGTAGCCGCCGAGGACGAGCAGGCGGCCGTGTGCGTCAGTGCGAAGCTCGCCGAGGTAGACGTCGACTTGTGCGGACTGCGCGACCGGCTCCTGCATCACGCCGGGCGTCCAGCCGTACTTCTTCGCAGTCGCGATGAACGTCTGCGTCAGCGCGGGCTGCGTCGGATCGATGAACGGCACGTTGAGGAATCCGCTGCGGCTTCCGGTGAGCGCGTTCTTCTTTTCAGGATCGGTGATGACGGTGTACGGCAGCGGGCCGAACGTGCCAGTCATCTGATACTTCGCGCCGTTCTCGTTGCGTCCGAAGATCGTGCGCGACTCGGGCTTGATGTCGAGCAGGCGGGCGCGCTCTTCGGGATCGCTGATCTCCTGATTACGCACCGGCGGATTGCCGCCGTTGTGTTCATCGGCGTACTTCTTCACGTCCGGGAACTGGATGTCCCAGTAGCGGCCGAGGAACATGTTGTAGCTGGCTTTCTTGTTCGCGAGCTGTACCGACCACTTGATGTCCGCGTCCGCGGCGGTGAGCTCGGCGATCGCTTCGCCCGCGGCGTTGTACGCGTACACGCGGAAACGCGCGGCCTGACGCTTCACACGACCGTGCTTGTCTTTGAAGCCGCCGTGCGGATTCGGCATGTGGCCGGGAGCTTCAGGGCCGATGAAGAACTCCTCGCGACTGTCGCCCATGCGCGCGATGCCGAGACCCGGATGGATCTTGCAGTACGCGATGTCGTTCGGATTCACTGACGGCTTCTGCTTCGCTGCGGGTTTCGGTGCTGCCGTGCTCATGGTGTTTCCTCCCTCGGTGGTGGTGTTGGCATCGCGGCCGTTGCCGCCTCGCGTTTTCTTCTTCTTCGACTCGGTGGTGTCGCTCATCAGTCAGCCTCGAAAGTGATGAAGTGCCCGTTGTTGATCGGAAGGTCCGCGACGGGAGACGCGACCCACACGTAATAGACGCCCGCCTGCGGCGGTGTGACTTCCACTGCGTACGTGCCATCCGAGGATGGCGTGGCGACGGCGCGGCGCTGCCAGACACCCGGCGCCTGCATCACGACGATCTCGACGTCGCCGCCGTTGCGCGTGCGATGCGACTCGCGCTCGGCGATGCGGAACGTGATGCGCGTCTTCTCGCCTGCGTGTGCGTCCGGCACGGCGAGCGGCTCGACGTACACGGCGCGTGCGAGCTTCGCACGCGTCTCGGGACGCGCGGCGACGTCGATGGGGAAGCAGCCCGCGAGTCGCGGCGAGTCGAGGAAGACGACCAGCTCGTACGCGCCCGGATCGGCGATCTGCGCACGCGACGCGTACACGCCGGGCTTCTTCTCGCGCAGGCTGCGATCGACGACGAGCACCGCGCGCGGTTGTCGCGAGTAGTTGGCGAACGCGCCCATCGGCGCGGCCATCCCTTCCTTGTAGTAGTAGATCGATTTGTCCGCCGGATTCGCGACGAGGACGGCCGGACCATCGGGGGCCTCGACGATCGAGTCGGCGCTCGCGGCGAAGTCGCCTGCGCCGAGGTTGCGTTGTCCGCCGGAGAACTCGGCGACGCCGACCGGTGCACCGGCTTTGATCGTGTCGAGCGTGATCATCGACACCGAGTCGCTGTTCCTGCGACGCACGAACGCGATGCGATCGGTGAACGTGACCTGATCGGGAGCGTCGGGGATGTCGGCCGTCGCGATGATCGTGTTCGTCGCGGCGTCGAAGATCTGCACGACGTTCTTCGCCGGATTGACGATGAAGCCATGTCGCCCGTTCGGCGCGAATCGGATTTGCGTGAATTGCTTTTCCGCTTCGAACGTCGCGAGGGTTTTGCGCGTGGTCGGATCGATGGCTTGGATGCGTCCGGTGGCGGGGTCGCCGGCGTACGCGAGATTCGAGTACGCGTAGATTGGGTTGTCGATCGTGTGCGACTCGAACGTGCGCGTGTCGATGATCGCGTTGCCGATCATCGCGATGCGCGAGTCCGCGGTGAAGTGGAGCGGCGGGCTCTTAGCACGCCGTGCGTCCTTCGGCAGGCTGAGAGCCTGCCGCTCCACGGAGGACGCATCCAATACATACACACCGTCATCGCTCACTACCCAGACGCGCGCGCCGTCGGGTTGCAGCGCGATGCGCGTTGGGCGTGTGCCCATCGCGACGTTCGCGCGGACCTTCCACGTTGCGGTGTCTGCGATGGCGACCTTGCCGGCTTCGGGCATGGTCACGAAGAGCGTGCGGCCGTCGGGGGTGAGCACCCAGTCTTCTCCGCGGCTCTCGAGCAGGATCAGCGAGAGCAGTTGCGAGCGGCCGAAGCGAAAGCGGGGATCGACGACGCTGATCGACGGTTGATCGTTCAGCGCGAGGACGTAAAAATCGTTGAAGTCCGCGGCGGGACGATCGGTGAGCGAGCCGCCGAGAAATCTCGCGGCTTCGGACATGCACTCGCGTTTTTCGCTGCGCGGTGCGAGCCACGCCAATGGACGCACGCCGGTGAGCGGCGCCTTCGTGGCGTCGTCGCGCAGCGTGAGCTCGACGTGCAGCGACTCGCCGTCGGTGATCGCCTCCGACACCTTCAGGTCGACGGCGATCCCGTGATCGACGACCGTGCGCGTCAGCGCTGATGCGAGAAGAAGTGCGTGGATCATTTCGGCTGGCGTGGCTGGATGTTTTCGCGAATCGTGTTGTTGCGCATGACCGTGGTGATCGGCTCGAGCGCGCGCGCATTCGGCTCGGGTCCCCACGTTGCGATGCCGCCGTATGGCGAGCGCACCGTGAACGCCGGTGTCGTCGTGCCGCTGTACGTCCAGCGACCGTCGCGCACCGCGACCTTCACCGTCCGGCGTCCGAACGTCAGCGTCACGCTGCTCGCGTACTTGCCGTTCGCCGGCGATACCGTCGTGAAGCCGCTCGCCGAGTTGGGCGTCACCGACGTGATGCCGACCGTGTCGGGGAACGACGTCGTGCTGCTATTCGGCGAGACGCGGAACAATCCCCACGCGCCGGCCTGGAACTGATTGGCCGTCCAACTGCGATAGAGATAGTCGCCGGGGATGCGGAACTTGCCGCCGGCGGGGGAGCCGCTGCCGTCGGGCGAGTCTTCGAGCAGGATCGTGTACGCCGTCTGCACGCCGTAACCCGGCGTCGTGCTGGTCCAGTACGAATTTGGATTGAATCCAATCTTTCTCGAGCCGTCGCGGAACGGGATCTCCTGCCACACGTGGCCGGTGAGCTCGAAGACCTGCTGGTTGTCGCCGATGCCGCCGGGCGAGAGGAGATGCATGCGCACCGGCATGCCTGCAGGCGCGCGCAGGATCGGCGTGAGCGGATCCATGTTCGACGTCAGCACGTTCGTCGTCGACTTCGTCGTGTCGAACGACGTCGTCAGCAGGTTCGTGACGTTGGCGAGATCGCTGGCCGTGAGCGATTGCCAGTTCGTGGGCGCTTTGACGCCCATCGCTGACGCCACGGTTTTTCCGAAGCGCAGGAACGGCGGCTCGCTGCGGTAGTTGAATGCGGACAGCGGGAGTCCGGCTTCGTACAGCGTGTTGCCGTTCAGCGACGTGTAGATGTCGTCCTGCACCATCAGCACGAACTCGCGATAGACCTTGTCGTTCGCGAACACCGTCGCCGCGGCCGGCGCGTTCGGATCTTCGACCCAGCGCGAACGCGCGGGCTCGATGACGAGCGCGCCGAACAGGCCGTGATACGTGTGCATCAGCGGATCGGACGGCAGAAGGTTCACTGCGCCGAATTCGATCGGCTCGGTCTGGCCGTTCTCGATCTTGCCCGCGTACCACCAGTAATCGACTGTGCCGCCCGGCGCCGCGGTCTGCACCGGGTTGTTGCCGATGTTCTCGCCGCCGCTGTTCGTCACGTCGAACTCGACGAGCTGCGGATGTAGACCGACGTTCTTCGACGACGTGAGGTTCACGTACCAGTACGGATTCGCATACGGAATCTGGCCTGAGCGATCCGCCGACTCGCTCTGCGCGAACACCGGCTCGCTGCCGGTGAAGCCGTTGTGCAGCGTGATGTGAATCCAGTCGCCGGCACGCGCGCGCAGCACGAGCGGCTGCAGGTTGTTCACGTCGACGGGACGATCGGCGTGCACATACGCGAGCGCGTACGGATCGACGATCGGATTCGCGGCGTCGTAGTTGTTGCCATCGAGCTTGATGCCGCGCGCGTTGTACGGCAGCGGCTTCGGCACCGCGATCGCGCGGATCTCGAAGTTGCGGATGCACGGCGCGAGGGTGTCGCAGTCCGTGTTCATGCCCGCGGGCGGACGCACCGGTTTCGCAGCGATCGTTGCGATCGGGGCCGACTCGGGCAGCGGCGCGAGGAACGGCTGCGGATTCGCGGGATTCCACGCGCGCAGCAGCCCCCACATCCCGTTCGTCAGACCTTCGTACGACGCGCCGGGGTTGTAGAGATAGTCCGCCGACGTCTGCGCGCCGATGCGCGGCAGATCGAACAGCATTTCGAAGTGTTCCGACAGGATGACGAACTGCGTATTGCGATATCCCGAGTCCTCGGAGAACGGCTGGTACTTCCAGCGCGCACCGTGAACCGTAAAGTCGTGCATCGACGTGTGCGCGCCCGCGATCACGCGGAACTGCACCTTGTCGCCTTCGTATCCGGCGAGCAGCGGCGTGAACGGGTCCGTCGGACCCATGCCCTGCGAGATCGCTTCGGTGGGGAACTTGAAGCACGTCGCGCCGGTGCAGGCGGGATTGATCTGCGAGCCCGGCGTGGGCTGCACGGAGAACTGCGCGTCGGTCCGCTCGATCGATGCGAACGCGTACGAGAGATCGTTCGCATTCGGGCTCGCGTTCGGATTCACGTTGACCGGGTTGTTGAAGATCCGCAGCGGCAACGGCTCGATGCGATAGTTCATCGACATCATGCCGGCGCCGAAGTCGGCGATGAGGAACGGCTGTGGCGTGGGATTCGGCAACGTGAACTGCGGCGTGTTGATCTGCGCTGCCGGCGGCGCGGGTTGCGACGGAATCGCGCACTGCGGACAGTTGATGACGTTCGGATCGGCCCAGCCGCTGTACGAGTTGCCGGCCGATGCTGAAACGGGATTGCAGTTGTACGTCTGCGAGATCGTTTTGCCTTTGTAGACGTAGCTGTAGCAGTCGGGCTGCGACTTGCTGTTCGGTCCGTACACGAGTTGCAGGTCGCCCCACTCGAGCGCGAACTCGCGATAGCTGTTCCGGGCGTTGGCCGCATCGGTGTAAACGATGTTCGCGGCGTAGCTCGTCGGTCCGCCGTCATCGCGCACGGCCCAGTCGCGGAACTTGGTCTTGCCGTCGAGCGACGTCCAATTCGTCTTGTCCGGCTCGACGAGCAGCGCGCCGTACAGACCGATCATCTGATGCGTCGACGGTCCGAAGTGATCGTGCGTGAAGACGGTCATGTACGTGCGGTCGTTGCCGCGCGTGTCCATCAGCGGATCGACCCACCAGCGCTGCACCGTCGCCTGCGCGCCGATCCACTGCTTGCCCGGACCATCCCCGAGCTGCGGGATGTTCTTCGGCGTGAGCTTCGTCTGCACTTTGAGTCCGTAGTCCCACAGCCCGCCCGCGTCGTTGATGCCCTGAATGCGATCGCGGACTTCTTCCGGCGAGAACGTGCCGTCTTCGTAGTTGAAGCCGTTCGCCGCGCCGTCCGACGCCATGACGTCGAACTTCACGAGGTGAATGTGCTGGCCGATGATGTCCGTCGGCGTGCGCACCTGAAAGTCGTCGAGCTCGTAGTACGACGGCACGAGGTTGGTGTGCCAGTACGAGATGACGTCGTTGCTGTGCGCACGGAAGAAGAGCGGCTCGGGCGGTTTCGACGAATCGAGGAACGCCTTCACGTCGCCCCACAGCGACATCATGCGCTGCTGCGGATAGTGCCAGCCCGCTTTGTTGAACACCGCATCGAGCTGAATGACCGCGCCTTTGTACGTCGGCTGGACGACGCCGGTCGGCTGTCCGTCGAGGACGTCAGGATCGGCGAATGGCGCGCCCGGCTGCGGACCGCGCGGCAAGCCGTTGACCTTGAACGGCAGCGACTGTCCGTGTTGATTGAAGCTCGGATGGAGATGCTGGCCGAAGAACGCGAACGCGCGCTGTTCGGATGGGGTCCCATCTTCCGGCAGCTCGAACGCGCGGATTTCGCCGAGGTCTTTGCTCCAGTCGGTGAGGGAGTGTTGTTCGTTGGCGACGGCGGCGTCGGTGATGAGATGACGCGGCAGGCCGCCGTCGTACGTCTCGCTCGACCGCGCGTCTTTCGCGAAGTCGAACGGCGGATGCGGCGCGCGATGTCCGGCGATACCGGGGATGTAGAACGGATAGCCGGGGAAGCCGGTGTCGCCGAGCTTCACCTGGCCGTCGACGATCTCGACGGGCGCGGGCATCGGCGCCATGGCCATCGTCGGAAGCGGGATGATCGCGGGGATCGGCGTGCCGGTCGCGATCTGCGGATCGGGAAGCGCGCGCACGCCGCTGCGCGGACGCATCGCGGTGTCGAGCGGCGTGCCGGCTTCGAACGCGTCGTGCACGCGGAACAGCGCCCACATGCCTGACGCGAAGTGTGGATAGAAGTGGCAGTGGAAGATCGAGTCGCCCGCGGTGAGGTTGCGATTACCGCTGCCGTTGTAGACCAGCTCGAGCGTGAATGACGAGCCGGGTCCGATCGACTGACTGTCGAGGTAGTTGCTGTTTTGATCGGTCGGCGAATGCAGCCACTGATGCGCGTGGTGGTGATGCACGTGCGTCACCGCGGCGCCCGCGTGGAGGATGCGGAAGCGGACGTGAT
>DASVNL010000854.1:0-5902 GCA_036383875.1 Thermoanaerobaculia bacterium | reverse complement strand
AATGAGCTTCGACGCGACGAGCCCTGTTCCCCACCACACGAGCACGAGAATGCCGAACGATCCGAGGACGAGCACGCGTGCGATCGACGGCACGCGCTGCGTGATGAGCCACGCGATGATGACCGACGGCAGCACGACGAGTGTGCCGAGAAAGTACGGACCGGCGAAGCGATCGAGTTGGACGAGTGTCGGGAAGTTGATCAGCGCCGTGGCGATGAGGTTCCACGGAAAGCCGGTCAGCAGATACGTGCGGGCGTATTCGATCGCCGCCCACGCGAGCGGCACAGCAAGCCACGGCAGGAAGCGCTCGCGCAGTCGAAGCTTGAACACGATCCACGCGAAGAGGCCGCCGAAGAGGCCGAGGTAGAGCGACATCGCGATGAAGATCAGGACACCGGTGAAGTATGGGAGGCCGCCGTAGTGCGACATCACGCGTACGACCCACGGCACCATCACGAGCCACGCGGTCGTGAACGCAATCCACCCGCTGAAGAATGACTGCCATGCGGTGCGCGACTTCACGATCGCGATGAGCAGCGGCGCGAGCGCGATGAACGCGAGGGCTCCGATGCCTGCGCCCGGAAATGCGAACGCGAACAGGAGTCCGGTGAGAATCGAAAGCGCGATGCGGGAGAGCACGCTTACTTTTTGAAGAGCGCGTCGAAGGCTTTGCGCGCGTCGTCGGGGGTCTGCAGTTGTTTGCCTTTGTCGGCGGCGAGATCTTTGACGATCTTCGGCTGGAAGAACGTGCATTCGTTCTTCGCCTGCTTGCCGACTACGCGAGCCGGGATGTTCTCGCGGCACTCCCACAGAGTCGTCGTATCGAAGAAGCGGCAGTTGCCGCAGGTGTGCAGGTCGGCACCGCACTTGAGGCAGGTGTCTTCGTGCGTCAGGTCGCCGAGGCTGTGGCGAAGCTGGCCGCAGCGATTGCATTTGAAGGCATCCGGGCCGAAGCCGCCGGCGGTGCGTCCGCGCGGCGCATCTTCGAGACGCTGCCGCTGCGGTTCGTAGTGTTGCTGCGGTCCCGAGGAACGCTGGCCGCCGCTCTTCTGCTGGCCATAGCCGCTGTCCTGGTAACCACGATGTTTGTATTTGCGATCGTCGCTCACGTTTACCTCGCGAAAAGGAACCACAACAAGCCGGCCACGATCGCTATGGTGATCACAAAAAGGATCAAGCGAATCGCCAGCTTCGCCATCTTCAGCAGGAACCACAACGCGAAGATGGCGATCAGGAGAATGAGGAGCTCGTGCGTGCTCGGCATTCGGGGGTGCACTGAGTGTAAGCCGGGCCGGGCGCCAACGCCAACTGGCAAGGCCGAATTTTCACGCGCTGCGTTTTCAGTTGCTTTGCAGGAGAACGCAGGTCAGTCGACGAACAGTCCCACGTTGCGACTCTGTGACTGCGCTGGCGCAACGATGACCGTCGGATCGTTGGTCTGATTCTCGGTGATCGTGTAGAACGCGACGGCCGATCCGGTCACGAGCAACGTCACCGACGCGCCCGGCGTCAACGTCTCGCGCGTGAGATCCGCGGCCGTCGTCATCATCGTCCAGCCCGCGGGAAACGTGACGTCGCGAAAACCTTCGAGTCGTCCGTTCGCCGCGTACGTCACGACTTTCACTTTCGTGTCGCTGAACGTGTGAATGCCGATGTTGGTGCGAAAGCGCGCACTCGGAATCGGGACTTCGAGCGAGCGTCCGTTGAGATAGTCATACGGCAACACGGCTGCGACTTCGGTGCCGAACGTGCCGATGTTCGTGTCGTTGTACAAACGCGCGATGATCTGCGGCAGCGTGTCGACCGTGCCTTCATCGGGCACGATGTCGAGCGATCCGAGTCCGCTCTGCCCCATCGCCTCGACGACGTCGTCCCACGCCATGACGGTGCTGCTCGTGAACGAGTACGGCACGGACGGATCGCTGCTCGACGCCACGCGTCCCGCCGGATGAAACACGACGCGACCACGCATCGCAGCGAGTCCGCGAAGTTCGAGCGCCGTGCGGAACTTGCCGCCGAACGCACCCGCAGTCGATCCCGCAATCGGAATCACGGCTTTGCGCACGAGCGCGCGAAACGCCGCATCGGGTTCGAGGGTGACGTCGAGCGTCGAGACGCACGCATCGAAGGACTCGACGGACTGCGTGCCGTTCGCGATCTCCGCGGTGACGATGTATCGCACGCTGACCTGCGCGCTGGTGCGATGGTCGACGGGATAGGAGTTCAATCGCGTCTGCAGGAAAACCGGCGGGCGTCCGTCGATGAGCTCCTGCACGTAGAACTGCACGGTGCCGGACGGCGAGTCCCAGCGAATCTCATCGCCGAGGTAGCGCAGGTTCAGGTTGCAGTCGGCGTTGGCGGCGAAGGTGACAAAAACGAGAGCGAGGGTCGCGAGGGCTTTCATGAAATCGGTAAAGCCTCGGGTGTCCACACACCCGAGGCTTCGCCTTTTTAATCGAGGATCTGATATTTGTCGACGAATCTGTCGATCTCCGCCGGCGGAACGAACAACGCGGGGTCGTTCGTCGTGTTGTCCGTGAGCGAGTAGATCGGCACGCCTGCGCCGCGCACGCGCACGAAGATCTCGTCGCCCGCCTGCACGTCGGAGCCGACGAACGCCGCGGCCGGCACGAACTGCAACAGGTCGCCGACCATGTTGAACGTGCGGTTCACGACGCTCTCGCCGTTGCGCATGACCACGACGTCGATCTCCGAGTCGAGGAACGTGCGCACGCCGATGTTGAGGCGCAGCTCGGACGTCGGCACGGTGACGCGCAGACCCGCATCCGCCTCGGGGTTGTCTTTGTGGAACGAGAACGGCTGCGTCTGCACTTCGAGCGTGCCGAACGTGCCGTTCGGCGTCACGTTGAACAAACGCACGTCCGCGGACGGCACGCCCTGCGTGCGGCTCGCGTCGCCGACGACCGGATCGGGAACGATGTCGATCGTGCCGAGACCGGTCGCACCGAATGCGGCGACGATGTCGTCCCATTCCTGTTTGCTGTCCGAACCGGCGAGTCTGTAGTTGATCGACGGATCGGCAGGCGTCGACGGCACGCCGATCGGATGGAACACCAGCTTCCCGGTCGTCAGATCACCACCCGGCGAACGAAGACGCAGCGACGTCTTGAACTGCGCACCGTTCGCGCCGGGCGTGGAGCCGACCAGCGGGATGACCGAGCGGACCATCGCCTTCTTGAAATTCGGATCGAGCTTGTACTGCACGATCTTCTCGCCCGAGCAGTTCGCGACGCCCGTGGCGATGACGCGATACGTCGCGTTGAGGTTGTACGTCGTCTGGCGCTCGAACGTGCGCGTGAACCGCGTCGCGCCCGCATCCTGCGAAACCTCGAAGTGATTCAGCGACGTCGAGCCGTCGACTGTTTCTTCGATGATGTAGCCGGTGGCGTTCGGCACGCGCGCGAAGCTCAGCTCGAACTTGCGGCTCTGGCCGATGTCGGTGAGCTTCAGGTCGAGCGTGCACCACTGTGCCTGCGCGGCCTGCGCGCCGATGAGTGTGAGGGCAATGGCAAAGAGTGTCTTTTTCATGATGTCCCCCAGGCTCACTTCTCGACGTAGGTCTCGACGTCGAGATCTACCTTCACCGGCACGATGAACAGCGCCGGGTCGTTCGTACGGTTATCGGTGAGCGTGTACATCGGCACGAACGTGCCCATTCCGCCGAAGCGAATGACATCGCCCGGCTGCAGTTCGAATCCGCCGAGCATGTCCTTCGCGCTGCCGAAGACGAGCGAGTCGCCGCCCGGCGAATGCACGAAGGTCGCGACCGAGTCATCGCCGCGGCGCACGATGAGCGTCACGATCGAGCTCGTGAAGGAGCGGATGCCGAGGTTGAGGCGCAGGTCGGAGTTCGGCACGACGACGACCGTCGCGCGATTCGCGCTGACATCCGTCGACCAGTCGTACGGCTGCGTCTGCGATTCGATCGCGCCGAACGTGCCGCCGTTCGCGACGTTGAAGAGTCGCACTTCCGCGAACGGCACGGTGAGACCGCCGCCGGCGTTCGCGTTCGGGACGATGTCGATGCTGCCAAGGCCGGACTGGCCGAAGGCCGCGACGATGTCGTCGAAGAACAGCACATCGCCCTTCTTCGCGAGCGCGTACGGCATCACCGGATCGCGATCGGTGCCCGGGATTCCGTTGCGGCGCAGGATCAGCGTCCCGCGCTGATCATCCTGCGTTGCGCGCAGGCGCACGGACGTCTTGAACACCGAGCCATTGAGTCCGGCCGTCGAGCCGACCAGAGGAATCGCCGACTTCTGCACGACCTTGCGATACGCGACGTCGGGCGAGAAGCTCACTTCCTTCGTCGCGGAGCACGGCGTGATCTGGTAATTGCTCGCATACGCCGTGACGCGATACTTCACGCGCACGTCGACGCTCGCCTGATACGAGAACTGGCGCGCGAGCGTCGTCTGATCGATGAGCGTGTGTTTCTGCACCGTGCGGAAGTTGTCGAGCGACTCTTCCAGCACGTACGTGTCGGCGCCCGGAACCGGATCCCACGAGATCGTGTACCGGCGGCCGGACCGCTCGCTCGTTGCGTTGATGTTGACCGTGCAGTTCGTCTGCGCATGCAGCTCGACGGCTCCCACGATCAGGGCAAATCCTATGACCCACATTTTCTTCACAGCGGACCCTCCTTTTTGCTGCTCGTGCAGCAGTGACGGTGAAGCAGAGAGTGGAACCCAAATTTTATTAGGAGATGAGAATAACCCGCGATAAAAAAAAAGGCCGGAGCGGTTGCCCCGGCCTTCGTTTTCATCTTTTGCTTGGCGCAAAGGATACGCGCCTCCGCCCGTCCGTCAAGAGGGAACGTGGCGAGCTTGACAATATTGTTGAGTTACACGACGAGGCGCAGCGGCTGCTCGACGTACTGACGAAGCGTCTTCAGGAACTCCGCGCCGATCGCGCCGTCGACGAGACGGTGATCGCACGACATCGTGACTTTCATCCGATCGCGCACGATGACCTGCCGGTTCGCATCGACGATCGCGCGCGGCTCGGCGGTGCCGATCGCGAGGATCGCGGCGTTCGGCGGGTTGATGATCGCGGTGAATTCTTCGATGCCCCAGGCGCCGAGGTTGGAGATCGTGAAGGTGCTGTGCTGGTATTCGTCGGGCTTGAGCTTGCGGTTCTTCGCCTTGTCCGCGAGCAGGCGCACTTCCGTCGCGATGTCGACGACGCTTTTCTGATCGGCGTTGCGAATCACCGGCGTGATCAAGCCGTCCTGCGTCGCGACCGCGACGCCGACGTGCACTTCGCCGTGCTGCGTGATCGCGTCATCGCCCCAGCTCGAGTTGACGTTCGGATGGTGGCGCAGCGCGAGTGCGACCGCGCGGATGATGAAGTCGTTGAGGCTCAGCTTCGCGCCGCTGATGTCGAGCAGTTGCTGGCGCGTCGAGATGAGGTTCGTGACGTCGTAGTCGGCGGTGAGATAAAAATGCGGGATCGGTCCCGTCGACTCTGCGAGTCTCTTCGCGATCGTGCGACGCATCGCGGAGAGCGGGATGATTTTCGTTTCGAGTGCAGGTGCGTTGGTCGTCGGCGCTTTCATCGCGACCGGCGCGGGCTTCGACGCCTCGGCCTGTGCCGGTGCTGCCGCTGCTGCTGCGGGCTTCGCGCCCTTCACGTCGGCGGCGACGATGCGTCCGTGCGGACCGCTCCCTTGCACGCTGTCGAGGCTCACGCCCATGTCCGCGGCAATGCGACGCGCGAGCGGCGACGAACGACGGCGTCCGCCGGCTTCCGTCGATTCGGCTGCAGCTTCCGGCGCGGCGGCAGTTTCGGGAGCAGCGCTGCGATCGCGGCGCGGTCCCTTCTGCTCGATGGCTTCGTGATACTCGCCGGTCGTGTGTTTGACGCTGTCTTTCTTGTCGGT
>DASVNL010000853.1:0-3901 GCA_036383875.1 Thermoanaerobaculia bacterium | reverse complement strand
AACGTCCGCGCGTCGCGTCGGTCGCGTCGGTGCGCGTCCGACGATCATCGCGCGGGAGATGATGATCTCGACCACCGGGATGTTCGACGCGTGGGCCGCATACGACGACAAAGCCGTCGGCACGCAGCTGGGCGGCACGCTGCGACGTCCGATCGCGGAACGCACACGGGAAAATCAGGCACTGGCGATGGGCTACGCGATCACGCGCTGCCTCGAGGATCTCTTCCCCGAAGATGTCGCGTGGATTCGCGAGACGGTCGCGAAACTCGGCGTCGATCCGACGAACACATCGACTGATCTCTCGACGCCCGCGGGAGTCGGCAACACGGTCGCCGCGGCGATCATCACGTACCGGCATCGCGACGGCGCGAATCAGTTGGGCGATGAAATCGGCAGCAACGGCAAGCCGTACTCCGACTACACGATGTATCGCCCGACGCGCGGCGAGAACGAAGAGCAGGACCCGTCGCGCTGGAAGCCGATTCCGTTCAGCGACGGGAAGGGCGGCACGATCCGGCCGGGCTTCCTCACGCCGCACTGGTACCGCGTGAAGTCGGTCGGACTCGATCGCAACGATCAGTTCCGCGGCGAAGGTCCGCCGAGCGCCGGCTCCGAAGAATTTCGAAAGGAAGTCGATGAGTGCATCGAGGCGAACGCCACGCTGACGCTCGAACAAAAGGCGGTCGTCGAGTTCATGCGCGACGGTCCACGATCGACGGGCCAGTCCGGCCACTGGCTGCAGTTCGCCCAAGACCTGTCGCGTCGCGATCACTACGACGTCGACCAGGACGTGAAGCTGTTCTTCTCTGTCGCGAACGTCGCGTTCGACGCGTTCATCTCCTGCTGGGAAACGAAGCGGTTCTTCGACTCGTCGCGCCCGTATTGGTACGTGCGCTGGAATCGCAAAGGCCAGATGGTGCGCGGCTACGCCGGTCCGGGTCAGGGCTTCAAAAACCTTCCCGCCGATCAGTGGCACCCGTACTCGCCCGACACGTTCGTCACGCCGCCGTTCCCCGGCTACACGTCAGGCCACGCGACGGTCAGCGGCGCGTCTGCAAAAATTCTCGAGCTGTACAGCGGCAGTGATCGTTTCGAGTTCGTCGCGAAGAAGATTGCAGGCGAATTGACGGAGCCAAACGTGCCGACGTCACAAATGCAGGCGGTGGAAGGCGTGCTCGCGAAGGACGTCGCGCCGACTGCTGCGATCGACCTCGCGCTGCCGACGTTCTCGGCGACGGCGGAGATGGCCGCGGAGTCGCGCCTCATGGGCGGCTATCACATCCGCTCCGACAACGAAGACGGTCTCCGCCTCGGCCGCCAGCTCGCGGAGTTCGTGTTCCCTCGCTACCAGGCGTACTGGGAAGGGACGGCACCGGCGTCGAAGTAGCGGCGATGCAGATCGCGCGGCCGCGACCCGCGCGCGTCTTCGACCGTCCCTCCATTCAACCGCCGCATGCGCGCTTCCAGCGACCGGTGGCATGCGTCGCGCTTGGTACCGTCGGCATGGCTGATGCTGTCGTGCGAGATATCCACGTCGTGTTTCCGGCGAATCCCGCGCGAGAGCAGCTGAGCGCGCTCGCCGCAGAACTGCTTTCACGACGGGACATGATTCTGGACGCCTGGCGTGCTTACGGGGACGTCGTGCCGGGCCAGAACATCGCCGCGTCGCTCTCGCGCGCGCAATTCAATGACCACATTCCCGCCGTTCTCGACTCCCTCTCTCACAGCCTGCAGGTCTGGCCGGAACTGCCGGGTGCCATGGCGGTGGAAGAGGAAGCCGACAAGGTCGCCGATCACGGCGTACAACGATGGCAGCAGGGCTATTCGCTGAGCGAAGTCCTCCGCGAGTGGGGATATCTGCAGATGTGCGTCGCGGCCGAACTGGAACGCTACGCGGTCGACCATCCTGCGCTCGAGCCCAGCGTCATGCCGAACGCGCGCCGCATCTGGGCTCAGTTGTGTGCGGATGGCGTCACGTCCAGCGCGACGCAGTATGGCCGTCTCCAGCAAACGGAGTCGGCCGGCCACGTCAGTGCGTTAGAGCGGGCGCTGGCGGAGCTGCACGCGATGGAGCAGTCACGTGCCGAGGCGTGGCGGATCGCGGCGCATGATCTTCGTGGAAGCGTGACGGTCGTAAAAGGCGCCGCTACGCTCAACGCGAGTGGTGCATCGCTCCCCGAGCTCGTGCGCACCGAAGTCGCCGAAATGCTCAGCAAAGGCGTCTCATCGCTCAACGAGATGCTGAACGACCTGTTGAGCCTCGCCCGTCTCGAAGCGGGCCACGAGCAGCGGACCGTGACCTCGTTCGACGCCGCGGTGCTGCTGCGCGATTTCTGCGCCGCATCCCAGGCCGCGGCCACGGATCGCGGGTTGTTCCTCGAGATGGACGGCCCCAGCACGCTCTCGGTCGAGGGCGACAAACCGAAAATCCTGCGCATCCTCCAGAACTTGCTTCTCAACGCGGTGAAATACACGGAGCGCGGTGGGATCTCCGTAAGTTGGGGGCTCGACCAAACCAACGACACGGACCGTTGGACGTTTTCCGTCCAGGACACCGGCGGGGGCCTCGACGAGGCCGACGCCGCGTTCGCGCAGGAGTTGCACGATGCCACAGGGGTCGCTGACGAGGCGAGAGATGCAAGCACGGACCGTCGGCGCGACATGACCGGCGCGGTGACAGCCGCTTCCGCTTCAGGCGACACGCCGGCGAGCGCACAGCATGGTGAGGGCGTTGGGTTGGCGATCGTCAAGCGGCTCTGCGAGCTTCTGGGGGCGAGTCTGGAGCTTGCGACAAAGCCGGGACACGGCTCCACGTTTCGCGTGATCTTGCCGTGTAAGTACGGCGAAGGGGCAACATGACCGGCCACGACATCATCGTCATCGGCACTTCAGCCGGCGGCCTGAAGGCTCTGAGTGCCGTACTCAGCGAGATCCCGCCCGGCATCAACGCTGCCATCTTTGTCGTTCAGCATCTGGCTGCAGACAAGAAGAGCTATTTGCCGAAGCTGCTCGGAGACATTACCGACCTGCCGGTCAGCTCGCCAGCTGACGACGAACCTTTTCAAACCGGCCATGTGTACGTCGCTGCTCCTGATCATCATCTTCTGCTGAATGACGACCGCGTTCGCGTCCTGCGCGGTCCGCAGGAGAATCGGTTCCGGCCCTCCATCGACGCTCTCTTTCGCTCCGCCGCGCGCTCGCACGGTTCCCGGGTCATCGGAATGGTGATGACGGGATACCTCGACGATGGCACCGTCGGCTTGCAGACCATCAAGAAGCGTGGAGGAATTACGATTGTCCAGGACCCGAGCGAAGCCGAGTACCCGAGCATGCCGAGGATCGCGCTGCGGTATGTGAAGGTCGATCACACTGTTCCGATCGCAGAGGCAGGCGCGCTCCTGACCCGGCTCGTCGACGAGCCACCGGCCCCGCCTGAAGACTTTCCGACGACTCCGGCGATCGAAATCGAATCGAACATCGCGGCGCAGGTCATGAACACGAAGGAATTCCTCGAAAGCGTGGAGCAGATCGGAGAGCGAACGACGTATACCTGTCCCGATTGCAACGGAGCGATCTGGCAGATCGGCGACGACGAGCCTCTCAAGCTTCGCTGTCACGTCGGACACTCGTTCACCGGCGAGGTCTTCTCCGCCGAGCAGAGTCAAAGCATCGAGAGCGCTCTTTGGTCAGCGATCCGGATCATGGAAGAAAAGGTCACCTTCTCCCGTCAACTCGCCGAGCGTAAGAGAAAGCAGAAAATGATCGAGGAAGCACGGGACTACGAGAGAGAGGCCGACGCCATCGATGGCGACGTCACCAAGGTTCGTGACCTCATCGTCTGTGGAGTCGGCAACCGGCGCGGCGTCGAGGACGACCCCGACTAGGTGTGGTGCCGGGCGCA
>DASVNL010000852.1:0-8232 GCA_036383875.1 Thermoanaerobaculia bacterium | reverse complement strand
ATCGTGATCGGACTGGAAGGTCCGTTCTGGAATCCGGCCTGCAAGCCGAAAGGTGTGATCGCCTCGCGCTTTGCCGAGCCCCTCGCGCCGAACACCGCGCGTGCGGGATGGAACTTCACGACCGAAGACGCGGGCGGCGGAAAGACGCGATTGAAAACCGAGACGCGCGTCGAATGCGACAAAGCGGCGCGGCCGAAGTTCCGGACGTACTGGTTCTTCATCGGCCCGTTCAGCGGACTCATTCGGCGCTTCATGCTCCGGTCGATCAAACGCGAAGCGGAGCGATGAACTATCGCGACGATCTCGCGCACATCCATCACGCCGGCTTCAGCGAGTTCGCGGAATCGGCGGCGCCGGGACTGCTCGAGATGCTCTGGCAGCGCGACATTCGCGACGGCCTGATCGTGGAGCTCGGCTGCGGCAGCGGCATCCTCGCCCGCGAGCTCACCCGCGCCGGCTTCGAAGTCCTCGGCTACGACGCCTCCCCGTCGATGATCGCGCTCGCGCGCCAAACCGCGCCGAAAGCGCGATTCAAAGCCGGCGCATTCGACGCCGTCGAGATCCCCGACTGCAACGCGATCGTCGCGATGGGCGAAGTCTTCAACTACGGGACGTTCGACGCCGTCGAGCGGCTGATCGCGAACGCGACGACGAACATCGTCATCTTCGACATCGCCGAGCGCGGCGCGTATCCCGAATACGACGAACAGCGCATCGACGGCGACGACTGGAGCGTGATCGCGGTCAAAGTCAGCGACGGCGCGCGACTTACGCGCACGGTCGAGACGTTTCGCGTCGTGAACGGCGAGATGCGGCGCGACAAGGAAGTGCACACGCTCGAGCTTTACGATCGCGATGCGATGAAAGCGCTGCTGCACGCGCACGACTTTCGCGTGACGATCCGGCGTTCGTATCGCACGCGACGGCTGCCGAAAGGGCATGCGGTCTACATCGCCG
This sequence comes from Thermoanaerobaculia bacterium, assembly GCA_036383875.1. Classification (GTDB taxonomy): domain Bacteria; phylum Acidobacteriota; class Thermoanaerobaculia; order Gp7-AA8; family Gp7-AA8; genus QHVT01. Next base: position 7,275 of record DASVNL010000852.1, on the reverse strand, counting down.
AACGCTCGGCGCGCGCGTGAGGCGCTGCTTTTGCTAACCAATCCCCTGTGATCGTTCAGGCGTTCCTCATCGACATCGACGGCACGCTCGTCGACTCCAACGAAAAACACACGGACTGCTGGGTCGCGGCCTTCGCGCATTTCGGCAAAACCATCGACCGGCAGGTCATCCGCAGGCAGATCGGCAAGGGCGGCGACCTGCTCGTGCCCGACACGCTGAATGCGCGCGAGATGCGCCAGTTCGGCGAGGCGCTGCAGGAGTATCGCGGCGAGTTGTGGAAGCGCGAGTACATGAAAACCGTGCAGCCGTTTCCCGGCGTCACGGAGACGATGCGCGCACTGCACAAACGCGGCGCGAAGCTCGCGCTGGCCTCGTCTTCGAATCCGGATGAGGTCGAGTACTATGTCGGCCTTCTCGGCGTCGGAGAGTTGCTCGAAGGCACGACGTCGAAAGAAGACGCGGAGTTTTCGAAGCCTTCTCCGGAGATCTTCAAGGCGGCGCTGGAGCGTGTGAACCGCGACCCGGCGATGACATTCGCCGTGGGAGACACACCGTACGACGTCCTGGCCGCGCATCGCATCCCGGTGCCGATCGTGGCGGTGCGCTGCGGCGGCTTCCCCGACGAGACGCTGACGAAGGCGGAGTTCCTCTTCGACGACTTCCCGTCCGTGCTGAAGGAGCTCGACCGCATCGATGAGTACCTCTCCGAGTGACGTCCACCGCCGTGCGATCATCGTCGACGGCCACTGCGACACGCCCTATCGCCTGTTCCGCCATAACGTGCATCTCGACGAGCACGACACGGAGGCGCAGGCCGATCTGAAAACGCTGCGCGAGAGCGGCATCACCGCGTCGTTCTTCGCCGCGTACGTGCCGCCGTTCTACACGAATCGTGGCGCCGCGGACTTCGCACGCAAGCTGATCACGCTGATCAAAGACGAAGCCGCGCGACGTCCCGACGTCCTCACGTTCTGCACGGACAGCGAAGGGATTCGCGCCGCGAAGCGCGACGACAAGCTCGCGCTGATGATCGGCGTCGAAGGCGGCCACGCGATCGAAGACTCGCTCGACATCCTGCGCGAGCTGTACGACAGCGGCGCGCGCTACATGACGCTCACGCACGTGAACACGAACAACTGGTGCGACTCGTCCGGCGACGCGCCGAAGCACGGCGGGCTCACGGACTTCGGCCGCGAAGTCGTCACCACGATGAACGACCTCGGCATGATCGTCGACATCTCGCACGTCTCCGACGACGCCTATCGCGCGGTCATCGAGACGACGCGCGTCCCGGTCGTCGCGACGCACTCGTCGTCGCGCGTGCTCTGCAATCACCCGCGCAACATGACCGATGACATGCTCCGCGCGCTCGCGAAAAACGGCGGCGTGTGCATGGTGAACTTCTTCTCCGCGTTCATCAGCGACGAAGTCGCACAGGTGATCATCCACGCGAACAAGAAGAAGAAGGAAGGCGCGGCGCCGGCGAGCGGCCTTGGCGGCACCGAGGAGATGCCGGACGATCGGACGGACTGGGATTCGTACCTCAAGTGGTTCCTCTCCCTCGGCTGTCCCACCGCGACGCTCGACCAGGTCGCGGATCACATCTTCCACATCGCAAACGTCGCCGGCATAGACCACGTCGGCATCGGCAGCGACTTCGACGGCGTCCCGTCGTTGCCGCGCGGACTCGAAACGGCGGCCGGACTGCCCGCACTCACCGCGCGCCTCATGGAACGCGGCATGAGCGACGCCGACGTCGAGAAGGTTCTCGGCGGAAACTTCATGCGCGCCTTCGGCGACATCGAACGCGCGCGGAAGTCGTAGCGAGAGACGACTCAACATCCCTGGAACCCACCAGCCTCGTCTACAATCGGCGCATGCCGACTGAAGTCGAAGTCCTACGCGAGCTCGCGCGCAGCTACTGGGCCGGGAAGCCGGTCATGTGCCCGAAACACCCGGCGTCGACGATGACCGGAAGCTTCGTGCAGACGACGTTCGCCGATCACATCTTCCTCACCTGCACGAGCGGCAAGGAAACGATCATCGTGCCGCAGCGGCCGAAGCAGATGGAGTTCCAGGATCAGCAGGTCGAGGGCTACGTCGAGAACCTGCAGCGCGACGACGCCATCCGCTGCTATCGCTGCCAGTCGAAGATGGAGACGGCCGCGAAAGAGAACCCGGAAACCGGGATCACCGACTACACGTTCACGTGCGTCCGATGCTTTTCGTGGGGGCGGTGGATTGGAAAACCGGAGCTTGCAAAAATAGGCAAGTAAGCCCTTCCTGCCGGATTCAGGGTAGGGAATTACCTCTCTCCGTCACACCTTCTTTTGGAGCGTCTCGCGAAGGAGTCCTGCTTGTCCTACATGAACATCGAAGTGCCGGTGGAGATCGTCGACTGGACCCCGCGCTGGGGAATGGGCGGCCTGGCGGCGAATTTCGCCCGCATCCAGATCCTCCTGACGATGTTCGACGGCGACCCCGACAAGTGGCTGGAGATGATCGAACGGAACGGCGGCGCGGAAGACGAAGCGGACGTGCCGTTCCTCGCAGTGATGAAGGGCCGCCTCTCGACCGACCCTGCCCTGCTCGACGACCTGCGCCGCATCGTGAACGAGTTCGCCGAGCGGTTCGGCAGCTATCAGGCCGAGATTTGATGTGTCATCCCGCGCTTCAGCGCGGGATCCCCTGAATTGCTCTCGCGAAAATCCGCGGGAGATCCCGTGCTGACGCACGGGATGACACCACTACAACTTCCGCAAGTGGTCTGCGAAGACCTCGTTGAACAACGCCCCCGGTCTCCTCTCCTGAATCGTTTCCACGATCTTCTCGCCCGGCCAGCCGAGGCGATGGAGGATGCGGCCCGCGACGAGCGCGGAACGGTTGTAGCCCATCCCGCAATGCGACAACACACTGTGTCCCGTCGCGATCAGATGCGCGCCGAGCGCGGCCACGGCCTCGAGCTTGCGCAAGTCCGGCAGATGCTCATCGAGGATCGGAAAGTAGACGTAGAGACACGAGCCCGGCATCGTCGGGATGCACGTGTCCAGTCCCCCTTCCATGTCGATCACGCTGTCGACACCGTACGACGAGACGATCGACCAGTCGTGAATCACCGGCGAGATGAAGAGACGTCCGTCATCGTCGACCGCATGAAGTTTGGTGAGATCGGGAAGCATTTCAAAAGTATAGACTCGCCTCCATGCCGCATGTCGTGATCGTCGGTGGTGGGTTCGCTGGCCTCTACACCGCGCGTGGTCTCGCGCACGTTCCGGTCGACATCACGGTGATCGACCGGCACAACTACCATCTCTTTCAGCCGCTGCTCTACCAAGTCGCGACGGCCGCGCTCAATCCGAGCGACATCGCCGCTCCGATCCGCGGGATCCTCCGCAAACAGAAAAACGTCTCCGTGATCCTCGGCGACGTCGAATCCGTCGACACCAGCGCGAAGCACCTCAAGCTCGCGGACGGCGCGGTCATGCGCTACGACTTCCTCGTCGTCGCGACGGGCGCGACGCACTCGTACTTCAATCATCCCGAATGGGAACGCGACGCGCCCGGTCTCAAGTCGATCGAAGACGCGCTCGAGATTCGCCGACGCATCCTGATCGCCTTCGAAGCGGCGGAACGCGAGAGCGATCTCACGCTGCAACAGCAGTGGCTCACGTTCGTCGTCATCGGCGCCGGTCCGACGGGCGTCGAGCTCGCGGGCGCGCTGTCCGAGATCGCGCGACAGACGATGGTCCGCGACTTTCGCCACATTCATCCCGAGAGCGCGCGCGTGATTCTGCTCGAAGGAAAGGATCGCGTGCTGCCCGGCTATCCGCCGGATTTGTCGGAGAAGGCGCGCAAGCAGCTCGCCGGACTCGGCGTCGAAGTCATCACCGGCGCGATCGTCACGGATCTCACGGATCGCGAAGTGAAGATCGGCGATCGCGCGATCCCGACGCGCACCGTGCTCTGGGGCGCCGGCGTGCAAGCCTCGCCGCTCGCGAAGTCCCTCGGCGTCCCGCTCGATCGCGCCGGCCGCGTGCTCGTCACGCCGCAGCTCACGATCCCGGGACACGACGACGTCTTCGTGATCGGCGATCTCGCCGCATCGGAGCAACTCGACGGTTCGTTCGTCCCCGGCGTCGCACCCGCGGCGATTCAGGAAGGGCAGCACACCGCACGCAATCTCGAGCGCGCGTCGGAAGGTCAGCCGCTGCGCGCGTTCAAGTACAACGACAAAGGCTCACTCGCGACGATCGGCCGCGCGGCCGCAGTCGCGGATTTCGGCGGAAACAAAAAGTTCGGCGGGTTTTTCGCGTGGATGGCGTGGCTCGTCATCCACATCTTCTTCCTGATCGGATTCCGCAACCGCTTCCTCGTGATCACGCAGTGGGCGTGGGCGTATCTCACGTATCAGCGTGGAGCGCGATTGATTACGGGAAAAGGTGGAGCAGCGGGCACTCAGCCCGCCGGGTAGCAGCGTCGGCGGGCTAAGAGCCCGCCGCTCATCACCGCAACGTTCTCACCGCGTTCTCGCCGAGGGGGACGCCTGCGATCACGCCGTCGAGGCGGCGGCGGGTTGCGGGGACTTTGCGCATGTACTTTTCGGTCTCGGGCAGCGTGCGAATGAGACCGGCGAGCATGCGCTTCACGTTGTGCGATCCGCCGTTGTAGAGCGCGGCCGTCATCTGTTCGATGTCCTTCTCGGACTTCGCGAGCTTGCGCGCCTCGACCCCCTTGCGATCGAGGTGACGCACGAGGAAGCGCGACATGCTCTTCGCGGAGAAACGATCGTCGAGATTCGCGCCGAGGTATTCGCTGGCCTCGTAGGCCATCGACTTCTTCACCAGCTCGTGGTTCATCGCGAAGTGCTTGGTCAGCATCGCGTCGCGTTCGGCGATGAGCTCTTTCTGGTAGCGCGCCCACGTGTCGAGCTGCGTGGCTTTGAGCGCGCGATACTCCTTGCGTGTCTCGTTGCGGAACGCGCGGAGCTGCGCTTTCGAGCCGGTCTCGAGCAACTTGCCGAGGCGATTCAGCGTCACGCGATTGTGCTCGTCCATCTCTTCGATGCGCGCGAAGTACTTCTTTGACGCGTACGGCGCGAGGAGATCGAGCTCGTCGATGCCTTCGCGGCGCAGCTCCTTCGCGGATTTGAGGAGGCGCTTCGCTTTCTTGCGCGTCGAGGCGGTGTCTTTCGTCACGATCATCGACGCGATCGTGTCCGCGTCGCCGAGGGGCTTCTTCATGATGTAGGCGCGCGAGCCGATCAGATAGTCCTTCGTGACGAACAACTTCCCTTCGAAGTTTTCCTGCAGATACGCGACCGGCGTCGCCTGCGCGAGTCCGACCGCGCCGGCCTCGGAGACATCGAGGATCTTGCCGTTCGTCTCTGCGTGCGCGATCGCGAGGAGCAGCGTGACCGACGGTGCGCTCGGCATCGAGCGCGCGGCGTCATCGATCGCGACGACGAGTTCCTCGGGATTGCGCGTCCACATGTCCGCCATCTCGGCGGCCAGTGCTTTCACGCGTTGATCCGTCTGTTCGTTGCTGACTTGCAGCAGCGTCGGGACTTCGGCGGACGGTTCCGCGGGCGGAGGCTCGGGGACGAAGACTGGTTGCGGGGCTGGTCGATGCGGAGGTCGGAGGATGCTCGCCTGCTGGACAGCGGTATTGCCGATCGAGAGACGCGAAACGCCGAACAGCACGCAGCCGGAAGCCGTGCCCACAGCCACCCACCACATCCACGAGTTTTTCCGCATATTGGATCCTTGCGACGAGAGTAGCACGGAGATTCGCGACCACTGTCACGAGCCTGCGAACGCACGTTAAAGTGTGCGCGTCATGCGCCGCCTGCTTCTCATTGCCTTCGCTCTCTCCGTCGTCTCATGTTCGCGCGAAACTCCCGCGCCTCCAGTGACCAACACCACACCGACGCCCCAATCAACGGCGCCCGCGCCAACGATCACGAACGTCGCGCCGGTCGCGGACAAGGGAACGTACGACGAGGCGATGCTCTGGCTGAAATCCGCGCCCGGCTTCCGCTTCACGCTGAAGGATCACGGCGTGAGTCTCGAAGGCGAGATGAAGCGTCCGCGCGTCGGCGTCGAGCAGGTCACGTTCAAGGCCGATGGTGCGGAGTGGCGCGGCGAGGCCGGCGTGCGCGGCGTCGTCTGGTCGAAGCGGAATGGCAGCAGTTGGAAGGAAGCGACGCCGCCGGATTACGCAGGCCGCGTGTTTCAGCGCGTGACGTTCGCGTTCGATCCGCAGAAGAAAGAAGGATCGGCACAGCTCGCGTCGTCCGACGCGACGTCGAATCTCTATCGCTTCACCGACGCGAACACGGGACTCGTGCATGAAGTGCGCGTGAACAAGAACGATGCGCACATCGAGACGCTGCGCATCGGCGACGACGTCGCGCTGACGGTTCAGCCGTAATGGCCGCGAAAGCTCCGCCGCCCGGCGATCGTCCGCTCAAGACGCTGGAGCGCGTGTTGTCGAAGTCCGGCATCGGCTCGCGCACCGAGGCGCGGAAGTGGATCGGTGCGGGCCGCGTGAAAGTGAATGGGCGCGTCGAGGGCGATCCGAATCGCTGGGTCGATCTCGAGCGCGACTCGGTGACGTTCGATGACAAGCCGCTCGAGAAATCGAGCGCGGTGTATCTGCTGCTGCACAAGCCCGCGGGATATCTCACGACGTACCGCGATCCCGAGGGACGGAAGACGATCTACGACCTCCTTCCGGATCGCGATCGCTACCTCTTTCCGGTCGGACGGCTCGACCTCGACACGAGCGGGTTGCTGATTCTCACCAACGACACGGCGTTCGCGGAGCGGATGACGAATCCCGACTATCACGTGCCGAAGACGTATCACGTGAAGGCGTCGAAGCACTTGCCGGAGGAGCAACTCCAGCGACTGCGTGACGGGATCGAGCTGCGCGACGGTCCGACGCGACCGGCGATCGTCGAGCGTCTGCGCGATCCCGGCGGAAAGACGGTGTTCGCGATCACGATCACCGAGGGGCGGAACCGGCAGGTGCGGCGAATGGTAGAGGCGCTCGATGCGAAGGTGGTCTCACTCGCGCGCGTCGCAATCGGCGATGTCCTCCTCGGCGATCTTCCGGCCGGCGAAACACGCGAGCTGACGCGCGAGGAGTTGGCTACACTCCACGCATGAAGCGCGCGATCGTTGCCCTCGCCTTTCTCGTCCTCGCCGCCTGCAAAGCCGAACAACCCGCTGCGACGGCCACGGAGTCCGCGAAGCCCACGACTCCGCCGCCTCC
>DASVNL010000851.1:0-1563 GCA_036383875.1 Thermoanaerobaculia bacterium | reverse complement strand
CCGCTCGGACGGTGCAGCACGACTTTGTTCGGAACGTATTTTGAGAAAACAGCTCGGCGCATCGCGGCGTAGTCGTCGCCGGCGATGACGATCTCCTGCGACGGGCCGAGCGCGAACGACAACGCGCTGAGAAGATGCGTCGATGCCGACGGCGCGAGACTCACTTCGTCCGCGACGACGCGCAGTGTTTTCTGCGCGCGCTTCTCGTATTCGTCGTTCGCGGTCATGCGCGCGAGCCGGATGAGATTCATCACCTGCACCGAATTGCCGGACGGGATCGCGCCGTCGCCGCTTTCGCGCGGACGCACGAGCAGGCGCTCACTGTCCGACGACGTCACGTAAAAACGTCCGCTCGCATCGCCGAACAATTTCTGCGCTTCATCGTTCGTCGCGATCGCCTCTTCGAGCCAGCGCACGTCGAACGTCGCCTCATAGAGATTGAGCAAACCCCACGTGAGGAACGCGTAGTCATCGAGGTATTTGCGCTTGCGACCACTCACCGCCTCGGCCGCGCGTTCCGCAGCGGCCGCATATTTCGGCTCGTCGAGCACGACCGAGCCGTACGCGAGCGCCGCGATCATCAGCCCGTTCCAGTCCGCGAGGATCTTCTCGTCGCGACCCGGCTTCGGCAGCTTCGTGCGATCCGGCGATGTGTAGTACGCCTCGTTCGCATCCTGCGCGGCGAAGAACGCGCCATTGGGCGATTGCAGATCGCGCAGCACGTACGTGAACGTGTCGCGCGCGGTCTGCGCGTAGTCCGCCTTGCCCGTCGCCTGATACGCCTCGAGATACGCGAGCGCGAGCAGCGCCTGGTCGTACAGCATCTTCTCGTAATGCGGCTCGCTCCATTTCGCATCGCTCGCGTAACGATGAAAGCCGAAGCCTTTGCGATCCCACAATGCGCGCGAACGCAATGCCTGCAGCGTTTTCTCCGCCATCTCCAACGCGTGCGACTCGCCGGTGCGCTTCCAGTAGCGCAGCAGGAACATCACGTGATGCGGCTGCGGAAACTTCGGCTCTGGAAAGAAGCCGCCGTTCTCCGCATCGAAGCGCGACGCGAGTTGCTTGTAGCCCGCGGTCAGCACCTCCGCGGTAAGTGCGTCGCCCGCGACTGGCGCGGCCTGCAACGTCCGCACGATCATTTCCGCAGACGCGGCAACCTGTTCGTGCTGCGTCGCCCACATCGACTGCAGACGCGGGATCAGCGCGCGGAACTTTTCCTTCGGGATGTACGCCGCCGCGAAGAACGGCTTGCCGTCCGGCGTGAGGATCACGTTGTTCGGCCAGCCCGCGTCACCGGTCAGCGTGCGCGTGACCGCGAGGTAGACGCTGTCGATGTCGGGACGTTCTTCGCGATCGACTTTGATCGACACAAAGGCGTCGTTCATCAGCTTTCCGATTTCCGCGTCACTGAACGACTCGGATTCCATGACGTGGCACCAGTGGCACGTCGAGTATCCGACCGAGAGGAAGATCGGCTTGTTCTCTTTCTTCGCTTTGTCGAACGCCTCCGTCGACCACGGATACCAGTCGACCGGATTCTTCGCGTGCTGCTGCAGGTAG
>DASVNL010000850.1:0-16693 GCA_036383875.1 Thermoanaerobaculia bacterium | reverse complement strand
GATGACCCGCACGACTTTTCTTCCCTTCGCACTGCCCGACTACGGCGAAGCCGAGCAAGCCGCCGTGCGCGACGTCCTCGCTAGTGGCTGGATCACCACCGGCCCGAAGACGAAAGAGTTCGAGGCCGCGTTCGCGCGCGCAGTTGGCGCGAAGCACGCCATCGCGGTGAACTCGTGCACCGCGGCGTTGCATCTCGCGCTCGAGGCGATCGGACTGAAAGCCGGCGATGAAGTGATCACGACGCCGTACACGTTCGCGGCGTCGGCGGAAGTGATCCGCTACTTCGGCGCGACGCCGGTGTTCGTCGACATCGACCGCCGCACGTTCAACATCGATCCCGAACGAGCGCGCGCCGCAATGACCGCGAAGACGAAAGCGATCATCGCCGTGCACATGGCGGGGCTCGCATGCGATCTCGATCCGCTGCGCGCGTTGAATGTGCCGGTGATCGAAGACGCCGCGCATGCGTTTCCCTCGACCTCCAAAGGCCGCACGATCGGCGCGATCGGCGACTTCTCCTGCTTCAGCTTTTACGCGACGAAGACGATCGCGACGGGCGAGGGCGGGATGCTCTGCACGGACGACGACGCCCGCGCGGAGCGCTGCCGGATCATGTCGCTGCATGGCATCAGTCGCGATGCGTGGAAGCGCTACACGGCGGAAGGAAGTTGGGCGTACGACGTGATCGCGCCCGGCTTCAAGTACAACCTCACCGACATCGCATCAGCGCTCGGACTCGCGCAGCTCGAACGCGCGGAGACGATGACGACGCGTCGCGCAGAGATCGCGCAACGCTACGACGACGCATTTCGATCGGAGCTCTTCGAGTTGCCCGCGCGCGGCGACGAAGGCACGTCGCACGCGTGGCATCTGTACATGCTGCGACTGAACCTCGAGCGCTGGTCGATCGATCGCGCGGCGTTCATCGCGCAGCTCAAAGAGCGCAACATCGGCACGAGCGTGCACTTCATCCCGCTGCACACGCAGCCGTACTACCGCGATCTCTACGGCTTCACGCCCGATGCCTTTCCGATTGCGTACGGTGAGTACCTGCGTGAAGTCTCGCTGCCGATTTACTCGAAGATGACGGACGACGACGTGACGAGCGTGATCGACGCGGTGCACGACGTCGCTCGCACGTTCGCACGCCAATGAGGCGTCTGTTCGACATCGCGGTCTCGGCGATCGGCCTGCTCGTTCTTGCGCCGCTTTTCGTGCTGATCGCGATCGCAGTCGGACCGCCGGTCTTCTATCGCGCGCGACGCGTCGGCCGCCACGGCCGCGAGTTCGCGATGTTGAAGTTTCGGAGCATGCGCTTCGCATCGGAGGGAGCCGCGATCACGATGCAGGGCGATGCGCGCGTCACGCGTGTCGGTCGTGTGCTGCGTCGCACGAAGCTCGACGAGTTGCCGCAGCTCGTTAATGTGCTGCGCGGCGAGATGAGTTTCGTCGGACCGCGCCCCGAGGATCCGCGTTACGTGGCGATGTACGACGATGAACAGCGTCGCGTGCTCGACGTGCGGCCGGGGATCACGAGCGCGGCATCGCTTGCGTATCGCAACGAAGAGTCAATGCTCACGAGCGAGCAGCAGTACATCGAAACGATCATGCCCGCGAAGTTGAAGATCGATCTCGAGTACGAGCGCTCACGGACGTTCGCGAATGATCTGCGGCTGATCATCCGGACGATTCTTCGCCGCGAGTAATCGCTTGCGCCGCGCCTGCACGGCCTCGAACAACTCGCTACGCATCGGCTCGCCGACTTTGCGCACGTACGCGATGTGGAACGCGCACGCGCGCAGCAGGTTCTGCTTCGCTTCTTCGGGCTGGCCCATTTCGAACTGCAACTCGGCGATGTTCGCGAGGATCTCCGGCCGCTCGTTGAGCGCGAGTGCGGAACGGTACATCTCCATCGCGAGGTCCTTCTGTCCCGCCGCCTGTGCGGCCATGCCGTACGACACGCGAAGTTGATAGTCGGACGAGTCACGATCCATGCACGGCTTCAGCCGCGCCATCGTCGCGCGTCCGATTGCATCGCGGTCCGAATCGGACGTGCCGTGGAACGCGCGATAGAGACGCCGATCGGCGTTCTTCTTCTCGATGTCGCACGTGTACTCGCGCCAGAACTGGCGGTACACCGAGTCGCCGGTGAATCCGAGGATCAGCAGTGCGACCAGAACGTTAATCGCCTTCATCGTGACTCCAGACCAGCGCGAGGCTGCACGCGAAGAGTGCGGTGCCGGTGACCACGGTGAGATAGAGAGGAAACTGCGCGAGTCCGACGACCGCGAAACCAACGACGGCGGGGAACGCGAAGACGCGCGCGAATCGTGCGCGCTGCGATTGCGCATCGCGACGGCGGAATGAGATCGATGCGATGTAGCCGAGCGCGACGAGGTACAACAGATAGCCCGGCAGTCCAGCCTCGGCGAGGAGTTGCACGTGATCGTTGTGCGCCTCGCCGAAGTTCGCGTTCATCGGACGGATCCATTGCGGGAATCGCTCGTCGACGCGCAGTTTGTAGTCCATGTAGCGCGCCTCGTAGTTGCCGGGGCCGACGCCGAGAAGTGGGCGCTCGCGAAACATATCCAGCGCGACCATCACCGCGGGCGGGCGATACGACGAGAACTCCATGAGCTGGCCGCTCTTCAGAAACTCGCGCATGTGCAGAAGGCGTGTGCGCGTCGGTCCGTACGCGAACACCGCGCCGATCACGAGCAACACGATCGCCGCGACCGCGATGCGCACGCGCTTCGACGGCACGACGATCGCGAGCGACATCACCGCGACCATGAACGCGCCGACGGCGGTCACGCTTTGCGTGAAGAAGATGCCGGTCACGAGGATCGCCGCGATCACGAGAAAGATCCGGCGACGTTCCTTGAACGCGATCGCTGCTGCGATCGCCGCGATCGCGGGGACCATCAGGTACGCGCCGACGTAGTCGGGATTGCCGAGCAGTCCCATCGCCGCGAGCCGGCCTTTCGGCATGCGCTCGAGCGGAATCGGCGTCCACAGATGCAACGCCTGCAGGACGGTGACGATCGCGTTGATGATCGCGGGCGCGAACATCGCGATGAGCGGGAGTTTGATGTCGCGTCGTGCGAGGAACAACGTCGCGGCGACGACAATCGCGTAGCCGAACACCGTCGCGTTCGCGCGCGACGCGAGGGCGGGCTGTAGCGCGTACTTGCTGACGATGAACGTCCACGTGCATGCCGCGATGGCGATGATCATCGCCACGCGATGACGCGTGAGCCGCGCGTACTCGGCGCGGACAAACCAGATCACGAGGAATACGCCTGCGCCGATGAACGACATCATCGACTGGAAGAACAGCGTCTTCGGCAGGCGGTACGGATTCTTCGCGGCGGGGGAGACGAGCAGCGGCATGACCGCGATCGTGAACAGCACGGCCAGCCAGAGCAGCGTCTGTGCGCGCTCGGTCACAGACGTGCTTGCCGTCGAATTCTTCACGCGACGGACTCAGTGACGCGGCGCAGCGGCACCACGTGCCCTTCGGCATTCGCGTCGCGCGGCTGATACTCGGGGACGATCTGGCGCAAGGCCGCGACCGCACCGGCGTGATCTCGAATCGACGCCGCACGCCGCACCCACGACTCGACGTGCGCCGAGTCCGGCTGCGCCGCCTCGGTCACGACGATCTGCGGATGCACGGTCGGCCGCACCGACTCGCTGTCGAGACGAATTTCTTCGACGAGTTTCTCGCCGGGACGCAGTCCGATGAACTTGATCGGAATCTCGATGCCGCGATTGGAGACCTGAATCAGATCGCGCGCGAGCTCGAGGATTTTCACGGGCTCGCCCATGTCGAGCATGAAGAGCTGTCCCGCGCTGCCCAGCGTCGCCGCCTGCAGCACGAGCGAAATCGCCTCGGATGTCCGGATGAAGTAGCGCGTCACTTCCGGATGCGTGACCGTGACCGGACCGCCTGCCGCGATCTGTTCGAGGAACAGCGGAATCACGCTGCCCGACGAGCCGATCACGTTGCCGAATCGCACGACGGTCGACTTCATCTGCGTGCGCCGCGCGATGTCGAGCAGCAGGATCTCCGCGGCGCGCTTGCTCGCGCCCATCACGCTGGTCGGATTGATCGCTTTGTCGGTCGAGATCAGGACGAAGCGATCGACGCCGTGACGCGCGGCGATCTCCGCGATCGAGCGCGTTGCGAGGGTGTTGTTGCGGATGTACTCGGCGGGATTTTCTTCGCCGAGGGGGACGTGCTTGTGGGCGGCGGCGTGGAGGATGATCTCCGGGCGCTCGCGTTCGACCAGTTCTTCGAAAAGGTCCGTGTCGCAGATGTCGAGCAGGTTCGCCGAGATCTGCGATGCCCACGGCACGTCGCGTTCGAGCCGCCGGCGGATTTCGTACAGCGCGTACTCGGAACGTTCGACGAGCGCGAGTCGCGCGGGCTCGAGTCGCGCGATCTGTTCGACGAGCTCCGAGCCAATCGTGCCGCCCGCGCCGGTGACGAGCACGCGCTTTCCGCCGAACAGCGTGCGCACCGGATCACCCGGCAGCGCAATGCGTCCGCGGCGCAGCATGTCGTCGACGTTGACGGGACGGAGTTGTGCGACTTGCACCTGACCGCTCACGAGCTGGTCGATGCCGGGCACGGTCTTGAAGCGCAGGTCGGCGGCGGAGAGGTGATGGATGATTTCGCGGACGCGCTCACCCGTCGCGCTCGGAATCGCGATGAGCGCTTCTTCCGCGCCGCACGAGTCGGCGATCGTCGCGACGTTGGAGATCGGGCCGAGGACGCGGATGCCGCGGATGCTCGCGCCGAATTTCACGCGTTGATCGTCGACGAACGCGACGACCTTCATCCCGAGTTGCGGACGATGTTCGATTTCGCGCGCGAGCGTTTCGCCGGAGTCGCCGGCGCCGATGATCAGCACGCGCGTGAGCCCCTGCGTTGCGCCGCCGCGCATGTGATCGCGTCCGAGGCGGACGGCGACGCGCGCGCCGAAGAGCATCAGCAGTGCGAACGCCCAGTCGATCAGCAGCACGCCGCGCGGCGGCTTGAAGTGCTTGTGCGGCAGTCCGATGAGGTCACTGAGATACCAGCCGGCGATGAGGATCGTCACCGCGGTCGTGAGTCCGGCGACGAGGCGGATGACGTCGGTGATTCCGACGTAGCGCCACCAGCCGCCGTACAGCGAGAAGAAGATTCCGCAGAGCAGTTGCACGCCGATGACGACCGGGAAGCTGCCGCGCATCAGGTAATTGAACTCGGGGCCGATGTCGAACTCGAAGCGCACCTGCCAGGCGAGTGCGTAGCAGACCGCGAACACCATCGCGTGAAAGAGGAAGAGGAGGGCGACGCGCGCAGAGCGAGTGCGCACGAATCGCGCTGCGAGGGAGTGTTGGTGAGTCGCCAAAGGGATATGGGCTCCGGGCGCGGCCAGTATAGCAACGCCGCGTTGCACCTCTGAAACCCGGTATGCTCTAATCCGCGACCTTTTGATGAGTGATCTCCGTCCCCTGCATTTCTTTTTCCCCATGAGGAACCGCACATGATTCTCGTGACCGGCGCGGCCGGGTTCATCGGGTATCACGTCGCGCGGAAGCTCCTCGAGCGCGGCGAGCAGGTGGTCGGAGTCGACAACCTCAACGACTACTACGAGACGTCGTTGAAAGACGCGCGACTCGCGCAGTTGCGGCCGTTCGAAAACTTCACCTTCCTGAAGATGAACGTCGGCGATCGCGCGGCGATGGAAGAGTTGTTCGTGACGTTCAAGCCATCGCGCGTCGTGCATCTCGCGGCGCAGGCGGGCGTGCGTTACTCGCTACTGAATCCGCACGCATACGCGGAGAGCAACCTCGCCGGATTTCTCAACATCCTCGAAGGCTGCCGCCATCACGGCGTCGAGCATCTCGTCTTTGCGTCGACCAGCTCCGTCTACGGCGCGAACACGCGCCAGCCGTTTTCCGAGCATCACAACGTCGATCATCCGATCACGCTGTACGCCGCGACGAAGAAGGCCAACGAGCTGATGGCGCACACGTACGCGCACCTCTATCGCATCCCGGTGACGGGGCTGCGCTTCTTCACGGTGTACGGGCCGTGGGGCCGTCCGGACATGGCCATCTTCAAGTTCACGCGCGGGATTCTCGCGGGTGAGGCGATCCCGGTGTACAACCATGGCGACATGATTCGCGACTTCACGTACATCGATGACGTCGTCGAGGGCGTGGTGCGCACGCTCGATCGTCCGGCCGCGCCCGATCCGCAATTCGACTCGAACGATCCCGATCCGTCGACGAGCAACGCGCCGTATCGCATCTTCAACATCGGCAACAATCAGCCCGTGCCGCTCCTCGACTTCATCCGCGCGATCGAGACGAGCGTCGGCAAGCCGGCCAAGCTCGATCTCTTGCCGATCCAGCCGGGCGATGTGCCGTCGACGATGGCGGACGTGAGCGAGCTCGCAGCCGCAGTCGGATTTCGTCCGTCGACGACCGTGCAGGACGGCGTCGCGAAGTTCGTCGCGTGGTTCAAGGACTACTACCGGGTTCCGAACGGATGAAACCCGAGAGCCGGATATTCGTCGCAGGGCACCGCGGGCTGGTCGGCTCCGCCATCATTCGCAAGCTGCAGGCGGAAGGGCACAGCGCGATCATCACGCGCACGCGCGACGAGCTCGATCTCCTCGACTTGCGCGCGGTCGACAAGTTCTTCGCGACCGAGCGCATCGAGTACGCGTTCGTCGCCGCGGCGACGGTCGGCGGGATCCACGCGAACGCGACGCAGCTCACGCGGTTCCTCTACGAAAACATGCTGCTCGCGATGCACGTGATTCACGCCGCGGCCGAGCACAACGTCAGCAAGCTCCTCTTCCTCGGCAGCTCTTGCATCTATCCGCGCGAAGCGCCGCAGCCGCTGCGCGAGGACTATCTGCTCACCGGTCCGCTCGAGCCGACCAACGAGGCGTACGCGATCGCGAAGATCGCCGGCCTGAAGTTGTGCGAGTACTACTTTCGCGAGCAGGGCCGCCCGTTCATCTCGGCGATGCCGACCAATCTCTACGGCCCCAACGACAACTTCGACGCGCTCGGCTCGCACGTGATCCCCGGCCTCATGCGCCGCTTTCACGAGGCGAAGATGCAGCACGCCGATGAAGTGAAGGTGTGGGGGAGCGGCACGCCGCGTCGCGAGTTCCTCCACGTCGACGATCTCGCCGACGCGCTCTACCTGATGATGCAGCGCTACGAGCAGCCGCAGTTCCTCAACGTCGGCGCGGGCGAGGACTGCACGATCGCCGAGCTGGCCGAGCGAATCGCGGACACGGTCGGGTATCAGGGCCGCATCGTGTACGACGCGAGCAAGCCCGACGGCACGCCGCGCAAGCTGCTCGACGTCACGCGCATTCACGACCTCGGCTGGTCGCATCGCATCTCCTTGCGCGACGGCTTGCGCGCGACGTACGCGTGGGCGCTGGAAAATCGCGTCTTCAATTGACGTTAGAATCCGCCGCGATGCGCAAAGGACTCATTCTCGCGGGCGGCTCCGGCACCCGTCTGTACCCCGTCACCTCCGTCGTTTCCAAGCAGCTTCTGCCGGTTTACGACAAGCCGATGATCTATTACCCGCTGACGACGCTGATGCTCGCCGGCATCCGCGAGTTTCTGATCATCACCACGCCGCAGGACCAGGAGCTCTTCCGCAAGCTCCTCGGCGATGGCACGCAGTGGGGGATGAAGATCGAATACGCCGTGCAGGAATCGCCGCGCGGTCTCGCGGACGCGTTCATCGTCGGGCGCGACTTCGTCGGCGACGATCCGAGCTGCCTCATTCTCGGCGACAACATTTTCTACGGCCATGGCCTCACCGAGACCCTCCAGCGCGCCGCGGCGCGCGAGCACGGTGCAACAGTTTTTGCGTACCGTGTACACGATCCGGAACGTTACGGCGTCGTAGAGATAGCCGAAGACGGACGGGCGATGTCGATCGAAGAGAAACCGAAAGAGCCGAAGTCGAACTTTGCCGTGACCGGCCTCTACTTTTACGACCAGCAGGTCGCGGACATCGCCGCGAAGCTGCCGCCGTCGAAGCGGGGAGAGCTGGAGATCACGGACGTGAACCGCATCTACCTCGAGCGCGGTGAGTTGCACGTCGAACAGCTCGGACGCGGCTACGCATGGTTCGACACCGGCACGCAGGAGTCGCTCCTCGGCGCCGCGAACTTCGTCGGCGCGGTGGAGTTGCGGCAAGGTTTGAAGATCGCGTGTCCCGAAGAGGTCGCGTATCACATGGGTGCAATCGATGCGGATCAGGTACGTGCGCTGGCGAAGCCGCTGGGCAACAGCACGTACGGCCGCTACCTGTTATCGATGGTGGATGACTAAAAAGGTATATTGAATCCAATGCAGTTTCGTTCCCGGCGTGTTCTCGGATCAATCGTCGCCCTTCTCGTTCTCGGGTTCGCACTCGCGGTGCTGTTCGTGCCACCGCCAAGGCCGCTGCTACGGCGGGTGATTCTCGCGTCATCCCCTCTGTTGCTGGAGGGACCGAAGGCGGACGAATCGCGAATCAAGGGGGCGGGCAAGAGACTGCTTCGCGCGTACACGAACGTCTCGATGGCGTACTACCTCGCCGATCGCGCGATGCAGGCCGGCGGCAGCGACGAAGTCGTCCTCGGCAACATGATGGCCGAGGTGCGGACCATGGTGATCAACCCACGGCGGGCGGATCAGATCCGGCATTCGACTGCCGTCTGGCCCGCGTTGCTTTCGGGTGTCGGTTATTGCGATCAACTCAACGCAATCGTGTGCCGCATGGCGGCGCACCACTTCTCGAAAGCGGAGCTCATCGCGTTGTACCTGCCGGATGGCCAGATGTCGCCGCACACCGTCGGACGCGTCTGGTCGAAAGAGCGCAACGACTGGTTGTACTTCGACGCGTTCTACAAGAATCCGGTCATCTTCACGCGCGCGCCGAACGGCAGTCCGCGTTTTCTTTCGACGTATGCGGGCGACGTGATGCCGACGCGCGAGTCCGTCTCGCCGACGATTTACGGATTGCAGGGCTGGAAGCTGTCCGACTTCCGCAGCACCTTCGGCATGTACCTCTTCGATCGCGTCCTCATGCGCGACTCGGAAAGCGTCGCCGAAATGCCTGCTGCGAAACCGACGCGACCCCAAACCTCGCCAAACGTCTTCCCGACGCCGGTTGCGACGGCGACCAACGGCGCGATTCTCGCGGCGCGGCCGGCGGAGCTCATCACCGAGCAGGTATCCCCGACCGGCGATCGCGTTCCGGTGCGCCAGTGCGACGTCTTCCGAAGCGTGACGCGTGCGTACGCGGCGGCTCGCGTGTCGCATCTCTTCGGGCGTCCCGATCGGAATGCGTATCGCGCGGTGGCGAAGCAGTCGCGCATGGCCGATCGCGACGATCGCGCCGCGGAGATTGCCAACGCGGCGGCGCGCTTCGCGGCGCTCGCGAAGTGAGCGTGATACAAAGACGGCGTGTGCGGGATCGCGGGAGCGTATTTTCGGACCGAGCGTGACGTCGCAGAGCTGCGCTCGACTGCGCATGCGATCGGCACGTGCCTTCTGCATCGCGGTCCGGACGATTCGGGTGAGCTCGTCGATGGCGCGTCGGGCCTGATTCTCTCGTTCCGCCGTCTCGCGATCATCGATCTCAGCGAGGCCGGTCACCAGCCGATGGACTCGGCGAGTGGGCGCTACGCGATCATCTACAACGGCGAGGTTTACAACTACGCCGCGATTCGCGACGAGCTCGAAAGCATCGGCGCGGCGCCGAAGTGGCGCGGGCACTCCGACACGGAAGTCATGCTCGCCGCGATCGAGCGGTGGGGACTCGAGGACGCCGTTGCGCGATTCACCGGCATGTTCGCGATCGCGTTGTGGGATCGGCGCGAGCGGACCTTGCACCTCGTGCGCGATCGCGCGGGCGTGAAGCCGCTGTACTACGCGCTCGCCGGCAACGCGGTGTTGTTCGGCTCGGAGCTCAAGGCGCTCGTCGCGCATCGCGAGATGCGTGCGGAGATCGATCGCGACGTCGTCGCGTTGTACGCGCGCTACGGCTACGTCCCCGCGCCGTACACGATCTATCGCAACACGTGGAAACTGCTGCCCGGATCAATCCTCACGATTCGTCCGGGGAGCGAGCGTCCCGAACCGCGACGCTACTGGGACGTGCGCGAACAGGCCGCGCGCGGCAAGGCGCATCCGTTCCGAGGAAGCGATCAGGATGCGCTCGATGCACTCGATACGCTCGTCTCCGACGCCGTGCGATTGCGCATGGTCGCGGACGTTCCGCTCGGCGTGTTCCTCTCCGGCGGCGTCGACTCGTCGATCGTCACGGCGGCGATGCAGCGGCAGAACACGTCGCCCGTGAAAACCTTCTCGATCGGATTCAGCGAGGCTGAGTACGACGAAGCGCATTACGCGCGCGCCGTGGCGCAGCATCTCGGCACCGACCACACGGAACTCATCGTCACCGCGGAAGAAGCGCGGGCGGTCATCCCGATGCTGCCCACGATCTACGACGAGCCGTTCGCGGACGCGTCGCAGATCCCGACGTACCTCGTCTCGAAACTCGCCCGGCAACACGTCACCGTCAGCCTCTCCGGCGACGGCGGCGACGAACTGTTCGGCGGCTACAACCGCTACTTTCTCGGACGCAAACTGTGGCGCGGCGCGGAGAGAATTCCGCGCGCGTTGCGACCTGCGGCCAGCGCGATGCTGCGCAGCGTGTCGACGGGAGGGTGGGATCGCATCGCCGCACCGTTCGCGCGAAAACTCCCGGCGTTACGCGAACGCACGGGCGAGCGGCTGCACAAGCTCGCACGCGCGATGAACGCGTCCGATCCCGATGCGCTTTATCGCGGGCTCGTCGCGCAGTGGAACGATGTCGTGCCCGATGCGCGGCCGTTGCCGATCGCGATCGACGATCCGTCGCGACGTCCGGCGCTCGACGACCTCACCGAGCGAATGATGTACTTCGATCAGGTTTCGTATCTCGTCGACGACGTGCTCGTGAAAGTCGATCGCGCGAGCATGGCCGTGAGTCTCGAGGCGCGTGAGCCGCTGCTCGATCATCGCCTGGTCGAGTTCGCGTGGACGTTACCGCTCGATCTGAAGATGCGCGACGGCAAAGGGAAGTGGATTCTGCGCAAGCTGCTTGCGCGCTCGATCCCGGAAGAAATGATCGAGCGTCCGAAGATGGGCTTCGCGATTCCGATCGGCGCGTGGCTGCGCGGACCGCTGCGCGAGTGGGCCGAAGAGCTGCTCGACGAATCGCGCTTGCGGCAGGACGGATTCTTCGACGCGACGCAGGTTCGGGCTGCCTGGCGAGCCCATCTTGCCGGCGGGCGGGAATGGCAGCAGCACCTTTGGACGATTCTCATGTTTCAATCGTGGCTTCGCCAGACCAAATGACGTTCAACGCCGAGACTCCGCTGCTGTCCGTAATCGTGCCCTGCTACAACGAGCGCGGCACGGTCGCGGAGTTGCTGCGCCGCGTGCTCGCCGTGCCGATCGCGAAAGAGATCATCGTCGTCGATGATTGTTCGACGGACGGTTCGTTCGCGCTCGTCGGACAGATCGCCGCGTCCGAGCCTGCGATCCGGCATTTCCGCCAGGACGTGAACATGGGCAAGGGCGCCGCGCTGCGTCGCGGCATCAGCGAGGCGCGCGGCGAGATCGTGATCGTGCAGGACGCCGACCTCGAATACGAGCCGGCCGAATATCCGCGGCTCATCCAGCCGATCCTCGACGGCAACGCCGACGTGGTGTTCGGCTCGCGCTTCGAGGGTTATCCGAGGCGCGTGATGATGTACTGGCACACACTGGGGAACAAGGCGCTGACGTGGATGTCCAACGTCACGACGAACCTCAATCTCACGGACATGGAGACTTGCTACAAAGTCTTCCGCCGCGATGTCATCCAGTCCATTCGCATCGACTCGAACCGCTTCGGCTTCGAGCCCGAGATCACTGCGAAGCTCGCGCAGCGCGGCTATCGCATCTACGAAGTGCCGATCTCGTATCACGGCCGCGATTACTGGGAAGGGAAGAAGATCACCTGGAAAGACGGCTGCAGCGCCGTCTGGACGATCCTCAAGTACGGCCTTTTAAAGAAAGGCGACTCCGAGCCGTCGGGCTATCTGACGCTCGACCGCATGGCCGCGCTGAAGAATTACAACCGCTGGATTCTCGACCGCTTCGACGGCTGCCTCGGCCGCCGCGTCCTCGAAGTCGGGTCAGGTACCGGCAACATGACCCGGCTGCTCTACGGCCGCGATCTCATCGTCGCGACGGACATGGAGTCCGCGTACCTGCACATCCTGCAGAATCGCTTTCGCCGTCAGCCGACCATCCACGTCGAGAAGCTCGATCTCGAGACCGACGACTGGAAGAAACTCACCGGCTATCAATTCGACACCGTCGTGATGCTCAACGTGCTCGAGCACATCGAGCACGATCAGCGCGCGCTCGAGTATCTGCGCGATTTGCTCGTGCCGGGCGGCAAGCTGTTGTTGTTCGTCCCCGCGGATCAGGCGCTGTTCGGAACGCTCGACGAACAGGTTGGACACTTTCGGCGCTACACCGCGGACACGTTGCGCGACGTGCTCGCGGCGGCGGGCTTCGAGATCCGGCAGCTCACGTATCACAACGTCTTCGGCCGTTTCGGCTGGTGGCTCAACGGGCGAGTGTTCAAGCGCCGGCACGTTCCTGCGGGACAGTCGCGCGTGTTCGACTTGCTCGTGCCGATTCTGCGACGCCTCGAGCCGCACGCGCCGAAGCGCGGACTGAGCCTCGTCGCGATTGCGGAGAGGCCCGGCGAGAAAGTCGTACCGGCGGCTAGCGAACTGCCCGCTTCTTCGACGTCCCCTCTCCGCACTTCCTCAGCGACGTAATCACCGCGCGGCCGTCTGGCACGTTCAGGATGAGCGGCGCGTGACACGTGTCCATCACGCCGTACTCGATTGCGGCCGTGTTGACGGTGTCGTAGACGCTGCACTCGTACGGCTCTTCGTCGGGGATGAACACCGAGCCTTCCTCGACGCGCCGCAGGATCACCCAGGGTTGTTCCTCGCGACCCGTGGAAATGACGAGCACGTGTTTGTCGCCGTTGGCCAGGACCAGCGCTGCCGCCGCGCAGTTCCACGTCTCGCAGGAGGTCGCTACCCACGTGTAGCGGATGGGCTTCGTAATCGGACCGTCGTCTGCGATCAGTGGGGAAGCGGTGAACAAAAAGATCAGCGCGGCGAGGGTGCGTTTCATCGGAGTCTCCTGTCGTGCCGCGGGTGAAAAGCGCGTGCCACCTTTTATGTAAATAACAGGCGCGGATCTTTCATTAGAGCCGGGTGGTGGAGGACCCCATGAAGCTCAGGCTCAGTCTCGCTGTTGCACTCCTCGTTATTGCAGGAAGCGCGATGGCGACCTCGTTCGTCGTGCCCACAGACGACGAACTCGTTGCGAAGTCGACCGCGATCATCACCGGAACCGTCGAAGGTTCCTACGTTCGCGAACAGAACAACACGATCGAAACGATCTACGAGATCCGCGTCGAGCGCGCCATCAAAGGCGTCGCCAAGCGAGGCGAGCTGATCTCGATCGTCTCCCTCGGCGGCATCACGGAAGAAAAACGCGGCCTCATCGTCCCGGCCGCGGCGCATTACGACCAGGGCGAGCGCGTGCTCGTCTTCCTGACAAAAGATGAACGCAGCGAATGGCGCACGACCGACATGACGCTTGGCCGCTTCCAGTTCGTCACGTCGACGGCGGGCGAGAAGCTGCTCGTGCGCGACGTGGAGAACGTCGTCGGCTGGGATCGCGCGGGCAGCGTGCATCGCGAGAAAGTGCGTAAAGAAGCGGGCTTCCTCACGTTCGTCGAGCAGAAGGCAAAACGTCGCGACGCCGAAGTCTCGACCGACTATCTCGTCGAGGCCGCCGCAGTCACGCTGCAGACGAACTCTGCGCCGTTCGACGTCGAGACGAACGCTGCGCCGTTTCCTGCTGCGACGTACACCGACTTCGTGAACAACCAGCCGATCCGCTGGCCGAACATGTCCGCGGGCGTGACGTTCTACAAACGCACCGATCAGAACATCAGCGGTGCGAGCGACGGCGGCGTCTCCGCAATTCAGAGCGGACTGGCCGCATGGACCAACGAGTGCGCGTCGCTCATCAACCTGCAGTACGGCGGACAGCGGCAGACCGCCTCCGCGAATCACGACGGCGTGAACATGGTCGAGTACAACGATCCGCAATCGCGCATCAGCGGCTCGTGGACGGGCTCGGGGACCGTCGCCGTGACGTTCCTCTCCTTCGCGGGCAGCCACACGTTTCTCTCGCAGTCGTGGCTGAACATCACCGACGCCGACGTCGTCTTTCAGAACGGATACTCCGCAACGAACGCCGCGTTCGCTCCGGCGATGACGCACGAGCTCGGACACGGCATCGGCTGGCGCCACTCGAATCAGGACTACGCCACCGGCGGTGCGTGCAACTCGTCGACGCAGGAGTGCACTTCCGCGGCGATCATGAACTCGTCGGTCAACGGCAACTACGGCTACAACCTGCAGCCGTGGGACGTGCACGCCGCGGAGTCGGTGTATCCGGGTGGCACGTGCGGACCGGCGTGCATCTCTCCGACCATCGCATCGCAACCGTCCTCGCAGACCATCGCAGTCGGCGCGTCTGCGACGCTCTCCGTCACGGCGGCGGGCACCGCGCCGCTGTCGTATCAGTGGTACATCGGCACGAGCGGCAACACGACGAATCCGATTCCGGACGTGTCCGGCCCATCGATCACCGTGCGACCCGGATCGACGACGCAGTACTGGGTGCGCGTCTCGAACTCGTGCGGCGCTGCGAACAGCAGCACTGCGACGGTGACGGTGCAGACGGGCGGACTCGCGGCCGGTACGGCGTCGGGTCTGTATCTCGTCACGCCATGCCGCGTAACGGACACGCGCTCTGCGACGACGGCTCCGCCGAATAGCACGACGCTCGTGCAAGTCACGGGCGTCTGCGGCATTCCGAGCACTGCGAAAGCAGTCGTGCTGAACATCACCGCAGTTGCGCCGTCGGCGAGTGGCGCGCTGGTCGTTTATCCAGGTACTGGCGCTGCGCCGCCAAACACGAGCACGCTCAGTTACCGCGCAGGCAGAACGCGCGCGAACAACGCGGTGAGTCGTTTGTCGTCCGCGGGCAGGCTGGGCGTGCACAACATCGGACCGGCCGTCGACTACATCGTCGATGTCACCGGATATTTTCAGTAAGTCGCTGAGAGAGGGAGAACGAAAGGCGGGCGCTGTGTGATCTGAGTCACGGGCAGATTGGGATTCTCCGGATTATTAGTAGGTGTTAGGTCCGGTGATCCAAGTATGCAAATGACTTCAGCAGTCGCCCGTCTATTCTCTTTTTCATTTTCCGCCCTGGCTGTGCTCGCTGCGAGCAGCGCGTACTCCGCTCCGATGCAGAGTCGCGTGGATGACAGCCAGTTGCGCAAGCTCGTCGGCCCGACGGCCGTCGGCGCGCGCGTCACGCTCGACCGCGTCGCGGTCGGCGACACAGTTCGCACGTTCGATCTCGAGCGTTTCGAAGTGTGGGCGCCGAACGCCGAGATCGTCGTCGATCACGCGGACGGCACGCGCACGAAGCTCGCGCCTCCCGCAGTCCAGTACTACCGCGGCACCGTCGACGGCGATCCCGACTCGATGGTGTTTATGTCGGTCGCTTCCGATGGCACCGCCAGCGGCCTCGTCGTCGCAGACGACATCCGCTACTCGATGCGCCCGAACGCGAATCGCGAAGTGGTCATCGATCAGGCCGACGCCCTCGACGACTTTCCGATCGACGGCAGCTTTTCGTGCGGCGTGGATCGCATGCCGGTGTTCCCGAACAAGGGTGTGCCCAGCGTGAAGGCCGAGGTGTTGGGGGATGTGGCTGCGGAGGGGACGCTTAGTGCGACCGCTACGCACACACTCAATCTCGCGATCGAGACGGATTTCGAGCTCTATCAGGACATGGGCTCGAACGCGGCCACAGTGACGACCTTCATCGGCAACGTCATCGGCGCGGTATCGACGATCTACAAGCGCGACCTGCGCACCGACACTGTCATCACCTTTCTGCGCACGCAGGCCGCGGCCGGAGATCCGTTCAACATCGTTCCGTCCGCGAGTGGCACCTGGAATGGCAACCCGATCACCTATACGACCTACGAAGCACTCGCGGAACTCGGCGACATCTGGCACAACTCGCCGCCGTTCAGTGGTCCGCGCTCCTCTGTCGTGTTGATGAGTGGCAAGAGCCAGACCGCGGGGGTTGCGTGGATTGGCCGTTCCTGCTCCAGCGATTCGCTCTGCCAGAGCGGCAATTGTGGGCATCCCACCTTCGATGGTCACTACTCCGGCGGCTATGCGTACATCGGACTCGGCAATCCGTCGCAGACTGTGCCGAATCCCGACGCCACCGTCGGCGGAATCCAGTACGGCCTTTCCGGCAACTATTGGCCCGTCCTCGGCGTCGCACACGAGCTTGGGCACAACGTCAACGGACCGCACACGCATTGCTTCGGGGTAGACAGCACGCAGCAGGCGCAATACGGAGTTACGCGGTCTTTCATCGATCAGTGCGTCTCCTCCGGCGGGGGCTGCTATGGCGGCGCGACGAGCGTTCCCGCGGAGAAGG
>DASVNL010000849.1:0-2507 GCA_036383875.1 Thermoanaerobaculia bacterium | reverse complement strand
GTGATGATGCAGCGCTTCGTGCAGCGTGCACTCGCTCAGTTCTGCGAGCGTGAAGCCCGTGACTTCTTCGGCCGCCGGATTCATGAACGTCACGTAGCCGCGTTCGTCGACGCGGAAGAGACAGGACGCGGCGTTGTCGCTGATCGCTTTGTTGAGCAGGATCTGATCGACGAGCGCGAGGTTCGTGTGCTCGAGCTCCTCGGCCTGCCGTTCCACTTCCTGCCGTGCGACCACCTGCGTCGTGACGTCGTTGCCGTGCACGAAGATCCCGGTCACTGCGCCGTCCGCGTCGCGCATCGGCTGGTAGACGAAGTCGACGAAGTGTGCCTCGACGCCGTCGCCGCGATCGAGCTCGATGCGCATCTCGCTGCCGACGAACGCCTCGCCGCTCGCGTACACGCGATCCAGCAGCTCGAAGAATCCCTGCCCTGCCAGATCGGGCAACGCCGCGCGAATCGGCCTGCCGATCACGTCGCGCGTCTCGCCGACGATGCTCATGTACAGGGGATTCGCGATCTCGAACACATGCTCCGGACCGCGCAGCGCCGCGATGAATGCGGGCGCGCGCGTGAAGATGTCGCGCAGGCTGAGGCGTTCCGCTTCGAGTACCCGCTGCAGGCTGCGTTCGACGGTGATGTCCGTGTGCACGCCGATCCACTCGCGCACGCTGCCGTCCTCGTTGAGCAGCGGCACGGCGCGCACGCTCATGTAGCGATACTCGCCGTCGCGACGTCGCAGGCGATGCTGCGTCTCGAGGACTTCGCGCAGCTCGCGTGCTTCCGCCCAGATGCGACCCGTGGCGTCGCGATCGTCGCGATGCACGGCGTTCATCCAGCCGTCGCCGGCGAGCTCCTCGCGCGACTGGCCGGTGAACGACGTCCAGCCCGGCTGATCGTCTTCGAACACGCCCGCTGCGGACATGCTCCAGACGATCGCCGCCGTCGCCTCGATGAGCGAGCGATAGCGCTCTTCGCTGCGACGCAGCACCGCGTTTGCTTCGAGTCGCACCTGCGTGACGGCCAGCAATCCGCCGACGCGCGCGAGCAGCTCGCGCGCGCTGAACGGCTTCACGAGATAGTCGTCGGCTCCCGCTTCGAGACCTTCGACGCGTGCTTCTTCGCCGGCGCGCGCGGAGAGCATCAGCACCGGGATCGACGACGTCTCCGGATTCGCTCGCAGCTCGCGCAGCAATCCGAATCCGTCGAGCACCGGCATCATCACGTCCGTCAGCACGAGGTCGGGCTTCTCCGCGATCGCCTGGCGCAGCGCTTCCGCGCCGTCGCCTACCGCGATCACGTCGTACGTGGACGACAACAGCCGGCGCACGTAGTCGCGCATGTCCGCGTTGTCGTCCGCGAGGATGATCTTGCGTCGCGTCGTTTCACGCGACGTGACGCCGTACGTCGGGACCTCGACCTGCGGCGCCGCGTCGGTCGACGCGTCGGGCAGCCAGCGCATCGCCTCGTCGACGTACGCGCGCGCGACGACGTTCGTCGATGCGAGCGCCTTCACGCCGCCGATTCGATCGGCCGGGAGATGCGCGACGCCGAGCGGAATCGTGACGTGGAACGCGCTGCCTTTGCCGACTTCGCTCTCGACGGAAACGACGCCGCCATGCAGGCGCGCGAGCTCCTGCACGAGCGCGAGGCCGATGCCCGTGCCTTCGTGCGTGCGTCCGCGCGCGCCTTCCACGCGATGAAAGCGATTGAAGAGTTTCGGCAGCTCATCCTCGGGGATGCCGGTGCCGGTGTCGCGAACGGTCAGCACGGCGTGGCCGTCCTCGCGCTGCAACGAGACCGCGATCTCGCCGTCGAGCGTGTACTTGAACGCATTCGACACGAGGTTGAGAACGATCTTCTCCCACATGTCCCGATCGACGAACACCGGCTCGCCGACGGCCGGCGTGTCGATGACGAGACGCATGCCGGCCTTCTCGATCGCGGCGCGGAAGATGCTCGCGAGCTCCGCGGTGTACGCGCCGAGCTCCGTCGGCTCGTACACGGCCTGCACGCGACCCGCTTCGATGCGCGAGAACTCGAGCAGCGTGTTGACGAGTTTCAGCAGGCGCTGGCCGTTGCGATGCACGACAGTCAGCAGGTCGCGATTCTCGGCGTCGAGTTGATCGTCGGTCTTCGCGAGCACGTCTTCGAGGGGCCCGAGCATGAGGGTCAGCGGCGTGCGGAACTCGTGACTGACGTTCGAGAAGAACGCCGTCTTCGCACGATCGAGCTGCGCCAGCGCCTCGGCGCGACTGCGCTCGTCTTCATACGCCTGCGCGTTGCCGATCGACGCCGCGAGCTGCGACGCGATCAGCTCGACGAAGCGGCTGTAGCTCGCGTCGTAAATGCGATACGGATTCAGTCCGACGATCAGCACGCCCGCGCGGCCGCTCGTCCCCGACGGCGCGATCGGCACCGCGACGGCCTGATGCGGCGGACGTTCCCACGTCCCGGTCGGCAGGTCGCCGAACTTCGCGCCGAGGTTTTCGATCAGCACGGCCTCCTGCG
>DASVNL010000848.1:0-10029 GCA_036383875.1 Thermoanaerobaculia bacterium | reverse complement strand
CGTCAACAACGTTGACGAGTTCCGCGCCGCAATCGACAAAGTCCGCAGCGGCCAGCGCGTTCGCCTGTACGTCACGACCGCCGTCCGCGGCGGCCAGACGTTCTCGACGTTCCGCATTCTGACCGCGCCGTAATCACCATCGTCGTGAAATTGAAAAAACGGCGGGCTTCGGCCCGCCGTTTTGTTTTGCAGAGCAGCGACTAGAATCCGCGCCATGCACGAACCCTTCATGCGCCGCGCCCTCGAGCTCGCCGAGCGCGGACGCTACACCGTCAGTCCAAATCCGATGGTCGGGTGTGTGATCGTGCGCGATGGCGTCGTCATCGGCGAGGGGTGGCATCAGCGCGCGGGCCAAGCGCACGCGGAAGTCGAAGCGTTGCGCGCTGCAGGTGACGTGCGCGGCGCGACGATGTACGTCACGCTCGAGCCGTGCAGCCATCACGGACGCACGCCGCCGTGCAGCGATGCGGTGATTGCGTCCGGGATATCGCAGGTCGTGATTGCGATGAGCGATCCGAATGACCTCGTCAACGGCCGCGGCGTCGCGGCGTTGCGTGCGGCGAACGTCGGCGTCACGACCGGCGTGCTCGAACACGAGGCGCGTCGCATGAACGAAAAGTTCGTCTGGGCGATCGCGCAGAAGTTGCCGTTCGTGCTGGTCAAAGCAGCGATGACGCTCGACGGGAAACTCGCGACGGTCACGCGCGACTCGCAATGGATCAGCGGCGAGGCTGCGCGCGAACGCAGCTTGCTGCTGCGCGAAGAGTACGACGCGATTCTCGTCGGCAGCGGCACGGTGATCGCCGACAACCCGCGACTCACGCGTCGCATGAACCTCGCCGGCGATGCGACGTCGTGGACGCGCGTCGTGCTCGACGGCGACGCGCAAGTTCCGCCGCACGCACAAGTGCTCACCGATGGCGGTCGCACGATTCTCTTCACCAGCGACGCGTCACGCTACGACGCCGGTACGAACGTCGAGATCGTGCAAGTCGACGCACGCGTCGATCTCGCGCGCGTGCTCGACGAGTTGCATGCGCGCGGCATTCGCTCGCTGATCGTCGAAGGCGGATCGGTCATTCACTCCGAAGTCATTCGAAAAGAGTTGTGGCAGAAGATGCTGTTGTTCATCGCGCCGATGATCGTCGGCGGCGGCGATGCGCCCTCGATCTTCAGCGGCGAGCCGGTCAGCAAGTTGACAGACGCATACCGCTTTCGGTTTGATCGCTGCGAGCTTGCGGGCCCGGACGTGATGATCACGGCCTATCCCGTCTGAAACACCCGACATGTTCACTGGAATCATTCATCACACCGGCACCATCCAAACCTACGACCGCCTCGCGAACGGCGCGCGCCTGCGCATTCGCACGACCGACACGACGCCATTCGTGCGCGGCGAGAGCCTCGCGATCAACGGCGTCTGCCTGACGGTGCTGCCCGAGGCCGACGGCTCACTGCTCGCCGATCTCTCCGACGAAACGCTTTCGCGCACCACGCTCGGCACGCTCGGCACGGATCGCAGCGTCAACACCGAACGCGCCCTCGCAGTGGGAGATCGCCTCGGCGGCCACATGGTCCAGGGTCACGTCGACACGACCGGCACGCTCGTTTCGATCACGCACGAAGGCGACTTCGCGGTCTATCGCTGGAGCTATCCGAGCGAGTACGCGGATCTCGTCATCGCGAAAGGATCGATCGCCGTCGACGGCGTGTCGCTCACCGTCGTCGATCCCGACCCGTCGACGTTCGGCGCCGCACTCATCCCCGAAACGCTCCGCCGCACGAACCTCGGCACCGCAGGAATCGGCGATCACGTCAATCTCGAATTCGACATGATCGCGAAGCACGTGCGGATGCTCGTGCTCCCCTACCTGGCGAAACCCGCCTCGTGATTCTCTATCGCAAGGCGTCGCCGCTTCGCATTCGCCGCTCGCCGATTCCGGAGCCTCCGTTCTGGCCCGCGACGATCGTCGCGCCGTACGCCGCCAAACGCACGACGCCGATCGCGATCGACTATCCGGCCTTGCGCGCGAGCGGCGCGGAGAAACTCGAAGTCAACGTCGCGGACCACGTGCGCGATGAGCTCGAGCGCGCGCGCAACATCGCCGGCCCCGTGCTCATCGACGCCGCGGAGTCGTGCGAGATCGTCTTTCGCCGCGGCGAGGAAGCGCTGCAATGGTGCGAGGACGAATCGCGCGCGGCGCTCTTTCTCACATCGACGCCGCCATCGCGCACGTACGAACACGCGACGATCGTCATCGCCGCGTGGCCGCTGCGATTCACGTTCGACTCGATCGCGAGCCCGTGGGGCGTCGCGATTCCGATCATTTATCCGCACACCACCGACGTCGCCGTGCTCGAACGACTCGCAGACGCCGCGCGCGACGCGGGTGCGTCGTTCTTCGCGCCGATTCCGATCGAGCTCGAGCCGACTGCGAAGCAAGCAATCGCATCGTCGATGCAGCTCACCGCGGACGACGATCGCTACGCGATGCTCTTTCACGCGCCGCTCGAACCGTTGCAACTCGCGACGGAGCGCCACATCGCGGCGCTCGCGTCCGAACGCGGGATGCACGACTTCGTCGTCCCGCCGCGATGGGAAGAGCGCTCGAACTGGAACGCGGCGGTGCTGCTGTCACTCACCGCGTCGCGCATGATCGCGATGGAGCTCGACCTCGACCTCGCGGGCTCGATTGCACGCAGCGCGCGCGTGATCGCGGAGCTCGACAAACCGATTGCGCGCATCGCGGAAAGCGCGCGCATCGGCATCATCGGCGGCATCGACGAGACGAGCACGGAGCTGCTCGAAGAATGGATGCGCGGCGACGAGCCGTCGTTCGCGGCGTTCGTGAACGAGCAGTGGCGCTTGAAAAGACTATGAAGCTTTTCGGTGCTCGACTTTGACCTTCGTCGAGATTCCGCCGCGCACGTAGAAGTCGCCTTCGACCATCAGGTAGCGCGGATCGATCGCGGCGATGACGTCATCCGCGATGCGATTCGTGACCGCTTCGTGGAACGCGCCTTCATCGCGATACGACCAGAGATAGAGCTTGAGCGATTTCAGCTCGACACACTTCTGGTCCGGCGTGTAGCGGATGCGGATCGTGGCGAAGTCGGGCTGCCCGGTCATCGGGCAGAGGCAGGTGAACTCCGGGGCTTCGAACGCGATCTCGTAGTCGCGCTGCGGATTCGGATTGGGGAACGTTTCCAGGGTTTTCGAGGGCTTCGTGGTCATGAGTGTCAGCGTTTGACCTGCTGCGGCGACGCGGCCATGAGCTTCTGATTGAGCTCTTTGATGCGCTCCTGCAACTGGGTGATCTTCGCCTGCGCGTCAGCGCGGAGGCGTTCAGCGTCGCCCTTCAGGCGATTGATCTCTTCGTCCTTCTGCTTGTCGCCGCCGCTCTGGGCTTGCATCTGCGAGCGCAGAAACTCGACGTCGTGGCGCAGCCCTTCGATCTCCTCGTCTTTGTCGGAGAATCGCTGCCGCCACTGCACTTCCTGTTCTTCGTAGAGCCGCTTGATGTCCATCAGCTCCGTGATCTGCGAGTAATCGGAGTAGCTCGGGGCCATCTCTCCTCCCTGGCGGACGCGCTCTTCGATCTGCGGGAAGAGCTTGCGGACTTTGAGCGACAGATCATCCGAGTCGCTCGAAAGCGCCATTGCGTCCTGATACGTGATTTTCTGGTGCACGAGCAGCGCGATGAGCGACTGATTCATCGACTGCATTCGGTAGAGACCGACCGACGACTCCATCTCCTCGAGGATGTCTTTCGACGCACCCTCCTCGATGAGCTTCGCAACGCGCGGCGAATTCTTGAGCACTTCCACCGCCGCGGTCATGCGGCCGTCGGTGGTCTTGATCAGCTTGAGCGAGATGATGCCGCGCAACACGAGGGAGAGCTGCGAACGGATCTGCTTGTGCTGATCAACGGGAAACGCATCGATGATGCGGTCGATGGTCTGCGCGGCGTTGTTGGTGTGCAGCGTCGAGAAGACGAGGTGACCCGTCTCCGCGGCGGTGAGCACGGTCTGCATCGTCTCGACGTCGCGCATCTCGCCGACCATGATCACGTCGGGATCCTGGCGCATCGCGTTGCGCAGCGCTTCCTTGAAGTTCGGCGTGTCCGTGCCGACTTCGCGCTGCGAGATCGCCGCGACTTTGTCCTGAAACAGAAACTCGATCGGATCTTCGATCGTGACGATGTGCAGCGGCTCGTTCTCGGTGATCTCGAGAATCATCGCCGCGAGCGTTGTCGACTTACCCGAACCCGTCGGACCGGTGACGATCACGAGGCCGTCCGGAATCTGCGTGAGGTCGCCGACCGCGCGCGGCAATTCGAGACTGTCGATCGACTGGACCTGAATCGGGATGCGGCGGAAGACCGCGCCGACAGTGCCGCGCTGCAGGTACAAGTTCGCGCGGAAACGCGCGACGCCGGGAACGCCGTAGCCGAAGTCGACGGACTGCGTCGCGTCGAACTTCTCGCGCTGCACGCGATTGAGGAGCGGCAGCAGCAGGCGTTCGAGATCCGCCGGCTTGAGCGGATCGGTCTTGATCGGAATGAGCTTTCCCTGCACGCGCACGAGCGGCGGGCGCATCGGCTTCAGATGAAGGTCCGAGGCCTGCTGCTTGGCCATGTAGATGAGCAGATCGTTCAGCGAGAACGACGGTGCCGACTGTTGCTGGGGCTCGGGTGTGACCGTCACGGCGGGAGATTATAGCGAGTGGTTGGCGCCAACTACCGTCTCATGATCGAATCGAGAATCATCAGAAACGCTTCCTGCTGTTTCGCCTCGGTCTTGTTGATCACCGCGATCGTCTCGCCGATGCGGAACCGCTGATGCAGCTCGTCCGCCGAGTGCGACGACGTGACGACGATGCGGCGCGGCGAGAGGCCTTTCGCGCGGGCGTAGTCGACGAACTTCTTCCCGTCCATGCCCGGCATTTCGAGATCGACGATGAGCAGGTCGATCGAGTCGTCGATCTTCGGCAGCGCGTCGTATGGATGCGCGTACGTTTCGACGTTCGCGACGTCCGAGTAGCGGTCGCCGATGAAGTTCGACCAGAGGTCGCAATACGACGTCGAGTCGTCGACGATGACGACCCGCTTCTTCGGCTTCTCGCTCATTTCGCCTTTTTGCGCTGCGTCTTCGATGCCTGCGCCGGCGCGGGTGCGCTGCGCACGTCGTGTTTCACCGCGCCGCCGACGATGGTCGTGACCACGCGGCCGACGAGCGTCTCGCCGAGGAACGGCGTGTTCGATGCCTTGGAAAACGACTCGCGCGTCACCTGATGGCGCGCTTCGAGGTCGATCAGCGTCACGTCGCCGAGGCTGCCTTTTTTCAACGTCCCGCCGGGGAGATTGAAGATGCGCGCAGGGCCGCACGAGAGAAGGTCGATGAGTCGCGGAAGGTCGATGACCTTCTCGAGCACGAGGCGGTCGTAGCAGACCGCGAACGCGGTCTCGAGGCCGATCACGCCAAACGGAGCGAGATCGAACTCGACGTTCTTTTCGTCGAAGTGATGCGGCGCGTGATCGGTTGCGATCGCGTCGACGGTGCCGTCGGCGATGCCTTCGATGATCGCCTGGCGATGCGCTTCGCTGCGCAGCGGCGGGTTCATCTTGAGATTCGTCGAGAACGACTGCACCGAGTCGTCGCCGAGGGCGATGTGATGCGGCGTGACTTCGCACGTCACCTTCACGCCGTCCTTGCGCGCGCGGCGCACGGCGTCGACCGCGCCCGCGGTGGAGAGATGCGCGATGTGCACGTGCGCGTTGGTAAGCTTCGCGAGGATCACGTCGCGCGCGACGAGCGTCTCTTCGGAGGCCGCGGGCATGCCGCGCATGCCGAGGAGCGTCGAGTAGTAGCCCTCGTGCATCACGCCGCCTTCGACGAGATTCGCGTCTTCCTCATGCGCGATGACCGGGATGCCCAGCATCGAGCAGTACTCGAGTGCGCGGCGCATGAGCTGCGCGTTGTACACGGGCTTGCCGTCATCGCTGACCGCGACGCAGCCCGCGGCGCTGAGATCGGCGAGCTCCGCCATCTCTTCGCCTTTGAGCCCTTTGCTCACGGCGCCGATCGGATAGACGCGGCACCAGCCGTTGCGTGCGGCTTCGGCGACGACCATCTCCGTCACGGCGCGTTCGTCGTTCGGCGGAACGGTGTTCGCCATCGCGCAGACGGCGGTGTAGCCACCCGCGACGGCGGCGCGTGTGCCGGTCGAAATCGTTTCTTTGTGTTCCTGTCCCGGCTCGCGGAGATGCGTGTGCAGGTCGATGAAGCCAGGCGTCGCAACCAACCCCGTCGCATCGATCACATCGACGCCGTCGGGTGCCTTGATTTTCTTGTCGACGCGAGCGATCGAGCCATTCTCGATGAAGATGTCGAGCGTGGCGTCGAGGTTCTGCGACGGATCGAGAACGCGCGCGTTGGAGATCAGCAGGTTCATTCGGAATGCGCTCCGCCGAGGAGATAGAGGACGGCCATGCGCAC
The DNA here is from genome assembly GCA_036383875.1 of Thermoanaerobaculia bacterium. Classification (GTDB taxonomy): domain Bacteria; phylum Acidobacteriota; class Thermoanaerobaculia; order Gp7-AA8; family Gp7-AA8; genus QHVT01. The sequence goes on along the minus strand of DASVNL010000848.1, from coordinate 3,531 downwards.
CGCGACGCCGTTCGTGACCTGTTCGAGAATCACCGAGACCGCGGGATCGTCGGCGACGTCGGAGGCGATCTCCACGCCGCGATTCATCGGGCCGGGGTGCATGACCAGCACGCCTTCTTTCGCGCGGCGCAGACGTTCGCGCGTGAGTCCGAACGTGTTGTAGTACTCGCGCAGCGACGGGAAGCTGAGCTTCCCCTGCCGTTCGAGCTGGATGCGCAGCATCATGATCACGTCCGCGCCTTCCATCGCCTCATCGAGCGAGTGCACGACGCGCACGCCCATCTTCTCGATTTCGGATGGGAGGAGCGTCGGCGGCGCGGCGAGCGTCACGTTGGCTTTCATCTTCGTGAGGAGATGAATGTTCGAGCGGACGACGCGCGAGTATTTGATGTCGCCGATGATCGAGACGTTCACGCCCTGCAGACGGCCGAGGCGTTCGCGGATCGTGAAGGCGTCGAGGAGCGCTTGCGTGGGATGTTCGTGGGCGCCGTCGCCGGCGTTGATCACCGAGATGTTCTCGAATCGATCCGCGAGCATCTTCGGCGAGCCGGGATGCTTGTGGCGGATGACGATCATGTTCGGGCGCATGGCCACGAGGTTCTCCGCGGTGTCGATCAGCGTCTCGCCTTTTTCGACGGCGGAGCCGGATGCGGAGAAGTTGAGCGTATCGGCGGAGAGGCGTTTCTCGGCGATCTCGAACGACACGCGCGTGCGCGTCGACGCTTCCATGAAGAGATTGACGATGAGCTGGCCGCGCAGCGCCGGAACTTTTTTGACGGGCCGCTCGCTGACTTCTTTGAAGCCTTCCGCCGTATCGAGAATCAGCTCGATCTCTTCCGGCGTCAGCGGCTCGATGCCGAGGAGGTCTTTGGAGCGAAGCGCGGAGCCTGCGGTTCTCATTTCTCCATGATCAGGACTTCGTCCTCGCCGTCGGTTTCCACCAGCTTGACCTTGATCACCTCATGAGCATCGGTGGGTACGGTCTTGCCGATGACGTCGGCGTGGATCGGAAGCTCGCGATGTCCGCGATCGACGAGCACGGCCAGCATGACCTGGCGCGGGCGTCCGAAGTCGATCAGCGCGTCGAGTGCCGCGCGGACGGTGCGTCCGGTGTACAGCACGTCGTCGACGAGGACGATGACTTTGTCGTCGATCGGCTCGGGAAGCTTGGTCGGCTTCACCACCGGGTTCGGCGCGACCAGCGTGAGGTCGTCGCGATAGAGCGTGATGTCGATGATGCCCTGCGAAACCGTGGCACCTTCCATCTGCTCGATCTCTTTGGCCATCCGCTCCGCGATGGGAACCCCGCGGCTGCGAATCCCGACGATCATCAGATCCTGAAGACCGCGGTTCTTCTCGACGACTTCGATGGCCATACGACGAATGGCGCGGTTCATCCGCGCGCCGTCCAACAAACGCTTCTTTACATTCATAGGCAGGTCCCGACGAGGCGCGCGGAGAATAGCATGGGTTGCGTGTTGAGTGCGCCTCGTGAGTGGGCTTGTTTTTGTGGCGACGAGTGATGAGTGATGAATGATGAGCGATGGAGCCGCAGGGCAAGCGTCGCGCGCGTTGAGATGACGTCATCTCGCGATCCGTGAAGCTGGCCCTGCAGCTCATCACTCATCATTCATCACTCATCACTCGTCGCCCACTTTGGCAGGGCCTTCGCAGCAACGCCCGTTCGATGACCTCGAAACCGAAGGTGCTGCTGGTCGAAGACAACGCCGACGTCCGGCGTCTGTATGCGATCGGGCTGAACCAGCGGGGGTTCGAGGTAAAGCTGGCGGCGAATGGCGCTGAGGCTGTCGATCGGGTGGCGTCGGAGCGGCCGGATTTCATGCTGCTCGACTGGCTGATGCCGCTCATGGACGGCAGCGAAGTCCTCGAGAAGATCGGGACGGCCGAGATCGACATCATCGTGATCAGCGGACAGCCCGCTCCCAACGCTCTGCCGCCGCGAATCCGGTCGTGGCTGACCAAGCCGCTGACCGTCGACGAACTGGTTCATGAGCTGATGCGCGGAGACGAATCCGCACGTCTCAATAGCCAAGTCCGTCAAGTAAGCTAAAATCCGCCGCGAATGGCCAAAATCTTCTTCGTCGGCCTCGACGGCGCGGAGAAAAGCTACCGGCTCCAGACGCATCGCCCGTTCACACTCGGACGCGATCCCGGCAACGACATCATCCTGCGCGACCCGAAAGTGTCGCGGCATCACGCGGAGATCGTCTTCGAGCGCGGGTTTTTCGTCCTGCATGATCTGGCGAGCGCGAACGGCACGTATGTCAACGGCAAACGTGTGCGCGTCGCGCCGCTGACGCACGGTGCGAAGCTGCGCATGGGCAACACGTCCGGTCGCTTTTCCGAGGAACTGCCGACGGAAGCGGATGCGCCGCCGATGAGCGCCGCCGAACCGTTCGATCAGCCGGTTCCGCCGCCCACCGAGGACCTCAGCTCACTCGTCCACATCGACTCCAGCCTGGATGCGACGGGCGACGTCCCGATCGACATGGCTCCCACCGGCGCGATCGAACGCGTCAATCTCCAGACTGTGCCGCACGACAAGCTGGACCCCGAGGAAGTAAAAAAAAAATAGTCGCGGCGGAATCTGAATCCCCAGCGCCCGAGGAACCCGAGCCGCAAACCGAGCCCCTCGGCGGTTTGATCGAAGCCCTCGACGCCGAACCTCCACCCGCTCCGACTCCTCCACCGCCGCCTGCAATGCATGATGCGCCGAAGCCGTCGCTTCTGATTCCGGGACCGTTCGCGCACGATCGATATCGCTTCACGACCGGCCTGCGCGCCGGCGAGATCGCAACGATTCGCGGCGACGCCGGCCAGGTGCTGCTCACCTATCGCAGCTTCGCGTCGATCACCGGTGTCATCGCGGCGTTCCTCTCCGGCATCGTCGTGATCGCCGGCGCGGCCGCGGTGCTGATGCTCTGGTTCGACAAGGAACCGTGGCGCGCCGTCACCGCGCTCGCGCTCACGCTGATCTTCTCGTTCGTGATCGCAATGCTCGTGCCGCGCATTCACGTCACGCTGTTCGACAACGATCAGCCCGCGCTCACGATCGCGCAACGATCGCGCGGACGCTATCTCGTCTCGACGCCGAACGGCGCGACGCTCGCCGAGCTTCGCAAATCGTTCCTCTCGCGCATCGGCCGCCATCGCTGGACCATCTGGCACGACGGGCGATACATGGGCGAGGCCGCGGAGGAATCGTTCTTCGGCGCGCTGCTGCGCAAGCTCTTCGGAAAGTTCAGCCGCGCGTTCGAGACCAACATCGCGATCCGCCACGGCGGCATGACCATCGGACGGATCCCGCGCAAGACCGAGGATGTGCTCGAGTTGACGAGCGACGCGCTCGATCGCCGCGTCGTCGTCGCAGTCGCAACGCTGATTCTCGGGAGAGAGCCCTAGAGCTCTCTCCCGATCGAATCGTCAACGCTTCGCGACGGCGCTGCCCTTCACGATCTCGATGTCCGTGTAGTAGTGGTGCAGGATGCGGTCGTACGTCCAGCCGCGGAA
>DASVNL010000847.1:0-2114 GCA_036383875.1 Thermoanaerobaculia bacterium | reverse complement strand
GATCGAAGCGCGTGGCCTTCGACACGACCGCGCATCCGCGATCCGCACTCATGCCGTGCTCGATCAGCTTCGCGCAGATTGCCGGCAGATTCGCGAAGCCCATCAGAAAGACAATCGTGCCGTCGAGTTGCGCGAGCGCGCTCCACTTGATGCCGGTCGATCCTGAATCCGCTTCGTGCGCCGTGACGAGGGTGACCGACGTCGCGTACGCGCGATGCGTGACCGGGATGCCCGCGTACGCCGGTCCCGCGACCGCGGACGAAATGCCCGGCACGATCTCGACCGGCACGCCCGCGGCGATCAGCTCTTCCGCTTCCTCGCCGCCGCGTCCGAACACGAACGGATCGCCGCCCTTCAAGCGCACGACGGTCTTGCCCTTCTTCGCCTCATCGACGAGCAGTTGATTGATCTGCTCCTGCGGCAGCGCATGCGCGCTCGCACGTTTGCCGACGTACACGACTTCCGCGCTCTTCGGAATGCGCGCGACGATTTCCTGCGACACGAGCGCGTCGAGTGCGATGACGTCGGCGCGCGCGATCAACTCCGCCGCGCGCAACGTGAGCAATCCGACGCCACCCGGCCCCGCACCGACGAGATAGACCTTCCCTACTTGCAAACCAGCTCCTCGGCGCCCTGCGCAATCAACTCGTCGTACACGGCCTCAATCAGTTGCGCGGCATCGCTGCCGCTGCGACGCGCACGGATCGCGCGCGTGCCTTCGTCATCGGAGACATACGCGCGCACCGTCGAGCCGTCGTAATGCACCGCGATCGCGCTGTAGCAATCGAGCTGCGCGCCGAACTTCTGCAGCACGCCGCGCTCGATGATCGCCGCGCGCGCACTGACCTCGTGATTGATCGCATTCGCCGCTGCGCGCGCATCGTCGTTCGTCGCGAGACACTCGAGCGCGACGATGCCTTGTCCCGCGGCGGGAAGCATCTCGTCGAGCGAAAAGTACGACGTGATCTCGCTCGCGCGCCCGAGCCGCGTGAGTCCGGCGCTCGCGAGAATGATTCCGGCGTACTGACCATCGCGCGCTTTCCGGATGCGCGTGTCGACGTTGCCGCGAATCTCCGCGACCGTGAGGTGCGGAAACATCTGCCTGAGTTGCGCGCGGCGTCGCGGTGCACTCGTGCCGATGATCGCGCCCGCGGGCATGTCCGCGATCGCCTTGCCTTCGACGTGAACCCACGCGTCGCGCGGATCGGCGCGTTCGAGAAATCCGGCCAACGCGAAGTGTTCGGGGATGATCGACGGGACGTCTTTGAGACTGTGCACCGCGACGTCGATCGCGCCGCGCTCCAGCGCTTCTTCGAGCTCCTTGATGAAGAGTCCCTTGCCGCCGATCGTCGCGAGCGAGACGTCCGCGCGTTTGTCGCCGGTGGTCTTCACGATCACGAGCTCCGCGTCGAATCCCGCATCGCGCAGACGGCGCGCGGCTTCGTTGGCCTGCCACAGCGCGAGCTGACTTCCGCGAGTTCCGATGCGCACGCGTTTCATTTCGCGAGCCCGAAGATTTTCCGAATGGTCCGCCGTAACGACTCCCGCTCCTGCGGTTCCTCGGATGCCTCCTTGAGTTGGAGGATCGGGTAGTGGAGGATCTTGTTCACGAGCCGCGTCGAGAACATCTCGATCGTTTCGCGCTGCTCGGCAGTCATCGGTCCGACTTTGCGCAGACACTTCTCGAGCTCCGCCGCGCGAATCGCTTCGAGTCGCTGCTGCAATTCGAGAATCGTCGGCACCGCGTCCTGCGCGACGAGGCGTTTGCGGAACCCGTCGACTTCGCGCACGACGATCTGCTCGGCATCGAGCGCCTTCGTCTGCCGCAACTCGCGATTCGCATCGGCGACCTGCTGCAGGTCGTCGACGTTGTAGAGGTACGCGCCGTCGACCTTCGCGACTTCTGGGTTGATGTTGCGCGGGACGGCGAGGTCGATGAGGAAGAGATTGCGATTGCGTCGCGCGTCGAGCGCGCGTCGCACGTGCGCGGTCTCGACGAGGAAGTGCGGCGCCGCGGTCGATGCGATGACGATGTCGCACTTGCCGAGGTGCTCGTCGAAGCTGTCGAAGTTCACGGCGGACCCTTCGAAACGATGCGCGAGCTCGACGGCGCG
>DASVNL010000846.1:0-21564 GCA_036383875.1 Thermoanaerobaculia bacterium | reverse complement strand
GCGAAGGCGAAGCTCGCGAGCGAGAACTGGTACGACGTCTGGTTGCCGCAACTCGCACCGAGCGCGGACCTCGTGAAGCAGGCGCAGGCCGCGACGTCGCCGCGTGACTGGCAGACGTTCGAGCGCAAGTATCGCGCGGAGATGTCGGAGCCGGACAATGCGCGATTGATCACACTTCTCGCGACGTTGTCGCAGACGACGGACCTCGCGGTCGGTTGCTACTGCGCCGACGAGGCGCACTGTCATCGCGCGACGTTGCGCGCGCTACTGCTCGAGCACGGGGCGAAGCTGGAGTGATCGCCTCAAACGCATGGCGTGGATGAACGCGCCGATCGCTGTGAGGATGTAGACAATCAATGCCGCCGCGAGCACGTAGAAAATCCATGTCGGCGTTCGCAGCAGGACCTGCGCGTAGATGATGTATGCGGAGTAGCCGCCTCCGATCGACTCGAGCGCGAGCACTGTGATCTTCGGCCAGTGTGGCCGCGCGAAGAACTCGGCGATGACGAGCACGAGCGGCAACGCATACACGATGAGCACTCCGAGAAGTTCGAGGTCGCGGAAGGGCACGAAGGTGACGGTCTTGCCGTTCTGCGTGCACGTTGCGATCGGCAGAAACATCGACGCCGCGATGAAGGCTCCCGCGAAGAGCCGTGTCTTCCGCGCGTTCCCAATCCGCATCGCAAAAGTATAGCCGCCGTAACTTCTGCATCGGCTGGCCCGTTTCATACGCATGCGCACAGCCATCGCGTTGTCCCTCTTGCTCACGTCCGCTGTTTCAGCCGCTGAATTGCAGGGTGTCATTCGCAACGAATCGTCTGCGCCGCTCGCGAAAGCGCATGTCTACGTCTACGCCGCCCATCCGAAAACCGGTGTCGCCACGGTCTGTGCGAACTGCTACCGCGATTGCGGCAAGCGTCGCGAGACCGACGCCGCGGGCAAGTTCACGTTGTCGGGTCTCGATCCGACGTTGAAGTTCGAGATCCTCGCGGTCGCCGACGGATACGAGCCGCAGCTCGTGCGCGTCACCGACACGACGCAGAGACTGGAGTTCACGATGCATCCGCGCACGAACGCCGATGCCGATCGCCTCATCATCGGCGTCGTCGTCGATCCGGATGGGAAGCCGGTCGTCGGCGCGCTCGTCGAGCCGAGCGGCTATCACACGCCGCCGCGCAAAATGCCGAACGGCCGCGAGGCCCGATTGACCGGGTACGGCAACGTCCCCAATCTCGACGAGCTCTCGATCACGAACGACAAAGGCGAGTTCGCGCTGCGCATCCCCGATGCGGGCGGCATGCTCGACGTGCGCGCAAAGTCGCTGTCGTACGCGCCGAAGATCGTGCGCGAGTTCGTGCCGAAGCAGTCGAAGACGATCCAGCTCGGCGAGGGCGCGCTGATCCAGGGTCGCGTCGCGCGCGATGGAAAGCCGCTTGGCGGCATCTCCGTCTCCTTCGTGCAGCGCAATCGCGCCTCCTCCGGTTTCCTCGGCCAATTCGAAATCGGCACCGACGAGAACGGCAACTTCGTGATGCCCAACCTCGGGCCCGACGAAGAATGGGTCGTCTACGTGCAGAAGTCCCGGCTCGACGATGGCGTGATCAATCCGACGCTCGTCAGGACCGGCGCCGCGAAATCGAAAGCGGACGCGGGAACGCTGACGGTTTCGAAGGGACGTTGCATCACGGGCAAGGTCGTCGCGGATGCTGCTACGCAGACGCTCCCGCAGCATGTGCGGCTGGTGCACGAGTTGAGCGGAGAGGCGTGGGTTGCGAAACTCTTCGACGGCGAGTTCTCGTTCAATGCGGCTCCGGCCGGCGAGTTGACGCTTCGCGCCGTCGATCGCGGCGTCATGCTGTCGCAGTCGCCGGAAGTGCGGCCCAAGACGTATCCGACCGTGACCATCCCGGCGCAAGGCGACATCGCGGACCTGATCGCGTACGTCGTGAAGTAGCCGCTATCGCGTCTCGAATCGTGTGCGGATGCTCGTCTTGACCGGCGGTGCATCCCACAGTTTGAAGATGCGCAGCAGAGGATGGCCGGCGACGCGCTCGCGGAAGTAGCGCTCGTGCTCCCACTCGACTTCGGCCATCGTCACGATGCATTCGATCATCGCCTGTTGTCCGCAAGCCTCGGCGTAAACCGCGGCAACTTCGTACTCCACGATGTTGCCGCGTTCGAGCTTGCCGGCGCCGTACATCGGCAGGAACCAGCCGCTGAGATGACAGGAGAGGCCGAGGACGCGGCCGATCGTCCAGAAGATCGCGTCGCGGAGGCGGTTCGGCTTCGCGCCGAGCTCGGCGAGGAGGCCGCGAACCAGCTCGCGGTGATGCCATTCGTCGGCCTCGATCTCACGGATTCTGGTGCGTTCCGCCTCGTCGCGGACGCTCTTCCAGTGTCCGCGATACGCGAAACCAGCCGCCAGTTCGCCGGAGAACGCGCCCTGCAATTGACGGATCAATTTGCGCCGGGCGGTGGCGGAGTCGAGGGGGCGAATGTGAGGGGAATCGGTTGTCGCGGGAAGCGAGGCCATGCGCCCGCACATCGTACGCGGTCGCGCGGAATTCGTCACCGCGCAGGTGGGTTTGGCTGGACACCAAGTGATTTGCAGCTCGAGACACGGAACACCGTTGAATCTCCAGAGGCAGCACGGAAAGGAGATTCACCGATGAGAACGTCCGGAAACGTGAAGTGGTTTAACGACGCCAAGGGTTTCGGCTTCATCACGACCGAGAATGGGGACGATGTCTTCGTTCATTTCTCGGCCATTCAGGGTGGCGGATTCCGCTCCCTCGCGGAAGGCGCAGCTGTCGAGTTCGAAATCGTCCGCGGACCGAAAGGCCTGCAGGCAGCGAACGTGACGGCGGTCTGACGCACGTCAGAATCGCTTGAAGCTTGGAGGGCAGGAGCGATCCTGCCCTCTTTTTTTCCATTTCTGTGATCGCATGCGGAGGTGCCGATTTGGGTCGACCACAAGCATCAGTCGTGAAACGCCAGCGCGAACAGGCCAAGCGCGAGCGCGCCGCCGAGAAAGCGGCCCGCAAAGAGCAGCGCCAGGGCAGTAAGGGCTCGGGCGACGACATCGATATGGACGACATCGTCCGTGAGGGCGTCGTCCGCGAGTAGTTCGCAGCAACAGCGCTCTTAGGAGGACCGGCCGATCGTGCCGGTCGCCTAAGAGCGAGTACCATCGAGCGTGTCTTTCGCGCACCGCACCCCGAATCCGCCGCTCGCGGACTTCGTCGAGCTGCTCTGGTGCTATGACGGCTACGCCGTCTCCCACGCGCAGGAACGTCTCCTCCCCACCGGCACCATCGAGCTCGTGATCCCTCTCAGCGGCTACGCCGCCGCGATCGCCGGTCCCCACTCGCAGCCATTCGTCATCGACACCGCCGAACAGTTTTCAATCGTCGGCGTGCACTTCCGTCCGGGCGGCGCGTTTCCGTTTCTGCCGATGCCCGCGGGCGAGTTGCACAATCTCGAAGTCCGCCTCGACGACGTGTGGGGCGTCAGCGCGACGAACGAGTTGCGCGAGTGCCTCCTCGCCGCGTCGACGATGGACGCGCGGTTCGCGATTCTCGAGCGCGCGCTGCTGCGACACATGCGCACGTTCGAGCGGCATCGTGCAGTCGCACACGCGATCGAGACGCTGAAGCGCGACGCGTCGGTGACGCGCGCGATGGAACCGATCGGACTGTCGCAGCGTCGCTTCATCGACGTGTTTCGCAACGAGACCGGACTCACGCCGAAGGTGTTCGCACGCGTGCAGCGATTCCAACGACTGCTGCGCAGAATTCACGACGCGCAGAACGTCGACTGGGCGGACGCAGCGCTCGCGTGCGGCTACTTCGATCAGTCGCATTGCATCCGCGACTTTCGCGCGTTCGCGGACCTCACGCCGTCCGAGTATCTTGCGCGTCGCAGCGAGCACATGAACCACGTGCCGGTCTGACTTCAGTTTTGTCCAATCGCAAATTTCATCGCGAACCGATGATGCGTCGCGAAGGAGAACTTTGAATGACTGTCAAACCGATCCCCGAAGGATTCACCACCGTCACTCCGTACCTCCAGGTGCCGGACATCGTCGCAATGCTCGAGTTTCTGCAGAAGGCCTTCGATGCGAAGGTGACGGAGTCGACGCCTGGCTCCGATGGCAAGCCGCGTCACGCGGAGGTGCAGATCGGCAACGCGAAAGTGATGCTCGGCCAGTCGAGCGAGCAATGGCCGCCGCGTCCGTGCTCGCTCTATCTCTACGTCGAAGACACCGACGCGTGGTACGCCCGCGCGATGGCCGCCGGGTCGACGTCGATCATGCCGCCGGCGGATCAGTTCTACGGCGATCGCAACGCCGGCATCGAAGATCCGCAGGGCAATCAGTGGTGGATCGGAACGCACATCGAAGACGTGAGTCCGGAAGAGCTCGAGCGGAGGATGAAGGCGCTCTGAGTCACGCGCCGCGATACCACTTTGCGAGCCGCTCCGGCTTCACGCCGAGGTGGTAGCTGGCGATGATCAGCCAGTTCATCGCGGAGGTGCGCAGCACGCCTTGCTCGAGAAAACGACGCCCCGAGGTTCGCACCGTCAGTGGCAGGACGGTGCGATGCCTCATCCGTCGTGGCAGCTCGTAGTCTTCCATGATCGGAAAATCGGGATACCCGCCGATCGCGAGGAACGCATCGCGGCGAACGAACTGCGCCTGATCGCCCCACGGCGCGCGCGTGAGTCGCGTGCGCGTGTTGATCATGAACGCGACGTAGCGCAGTCGCGCGGAATGTTCGATGAACGCGAGCTGAAATCCGCCGAGCTCGAATCCCTGCGCGATCGCGCGCGACACGGCATCGGCCGCGCCCGCGGGGAGCAGCGTATCCGCGTGCACGAACAGAATCGCGTCGTGCGTCGCCACTTCCGCGCCGCGATTGAGTTGTCGCGCGCGGACCGTTTCGCCGGTGATCACGCGCGCGCCGCGCGCTTCCGCGATCGCGATCGTGTCGTCCGACGAGCCGCCGTCCGCGACGACGACCTCCGCCGCGCCCGCGGAGAACGCGGCATCGATCGCAGAGCCGATGCTCGCGGCTTCGTTGAACGCAGGAATGACCACGGAGACGGGCAAGGTGTGGGGATGCTAACGTAGGTTCGTGAACGCCTACATTCTCGTCGGCGGACGCTCACTGCGGATGGGCGCCTCGAAGGCCGAGTTGTTTCTCGACCGCGTCGTCGCGGCGGCGAGTCCGGTCTTCGATGAAGTGCTGGCCGTGAATCGCCACGACGCCGAGCCGCTGCGCACGCGCACGATTTTCGAGGAGGCGCACGAAGGCGAAGGCGCGCTGTTCGGCATCGCACGCGCGCTCGCCGATGCACGCGGTCACTGTTTCATCATCGCCGTCGACTATCCCCTGGTGACGACGGCGCTGTTGCAGTTTCTCGCGTTGCAATTCGAAGAGAGCAACGCGGCGGCGCTCGTGCCCGTGTGGGACGGGATGCCGCAGCCGTTGTGTGCTGGCTGGGACGCGGAACTTGCGTTGCCGATCGTCGAGCGTCGGATCGCGACGGGGGACTGCGAGCTGCGCAGCTTGATCGCGGAGATCGGCGCGGTGATGATCCCCGAGGCGGACTTGCGCGCACGGTTTTCAGGCGAGCCGCTGATGAACGTCAATACGCCCGAAGAGCTCGCGGCGGCAGAGAGGTGGTATGGGTAAAGACTTCTCGCATCTCGATGAAACGGGCGGGATCTCGATGGTGCACGTCGGCGCCAAGAAGACCACGCAACGCGAAGCGGTCGCCTCGGCCACCGTTCGCATGTCGCCGAAAACCCTGGCGTTGCTCGTCGAGCGCGCATTGCCGAAAGGCGACGTGCTGACGACGGCGAAAGTCGCGGGCGTGCTCGCGGCGAAACAAACACCGACGCTGATTCCACTCGCGCATCCGATTGGCATCGACTCCGTCGACATCACGTTCGACCTCGACGTCGCAGGCGGCGCGATTGAAGTGCGCGCGATCGTGCGCTGCGAAGCGAAGACCGGCGTCGAGATGGAAGCGATGACGGCGTGTGCCATCGCCGCGCTCACGATTTACGACATGTGTAAAAGCGCAGAGAAGGGGATCACGATCGACGGACTGCAGCTCGTCCGGAAGACCGGCGGCAAGTCGGGGACGTGGGAACGCTAGGCCGGATGCAGAAGGCGATGGATCAGCGTGACCAGCTCTTCCTCGTTGAACGGCTTGGCCAGGTAAGCGACGGGCGACAGTTCCGGACTCGCGCTGACGGAACTGCCGCTGCAGATCACGATGTGCAAGGCGGGGTCATGCCGGCGCATCAGGATTGCGGAGTCCAGGCCGCTCATGCGCGGCATCTGTGAGTCCGTTACGACCAGCGCATACGTGCCGGGCGGATGCGCCGAAACCATCCGCGACGCCTCCTCTCCATCGTGCGCGGTATCGGCGATGTATCCGTAGGCGAACAACGCGTCCTGGGCAATTCTGAGGATCGCCGGCTCATCGTCGACGATGAGGATTCGCTCGCCGGAACCTCGGGGCAGCGATTGCTCCGGGCCGATCTCGGGCTCCGGTGCGGTCTCCGCGATGGCCGGAAACGTGATGCTGAACTCCGTTCCCTTTCCCGGCGCGCTGTTCACATCGATCGTGGCGCCGTGATTGCGCACGATGGAGTAGACGGTCGACAGTCCGAGTCCAGTGCCCTTGCCGACGCCCTTGGTCGTGAAGAAGGGCTCGAAGATTCGTTCGCGAACTTCGGGCGTCATGCCGCAGCCGGTGTCGGTCACCGTGAGACGCACGGCCGCGCCGCTCTCGGCGGCAACTCGCGCCACAGAGATGGTCAATCGTCCACCGTCGGGCATCGCGTCGCGAGCGTTGACGCACAGATTCATCACGATTTGATGGATCTGCGTCGTGTCTCCGCGGATGAGAGGAAGATCCGCCGCAACGTGTTTGAGCACGTCGATGTTTTTCGGGAACGTCTGCCGCACGAGCGTGACGACTTCGTCGATGACATAGCGCATTTGCTGGGGCGCGTAGCTCTCGTCCTCGTTTCCACGCGCGAACGCGAGGACCTGTTTGACGATCGCGGTTCCTCGCAGCGTCCCTTTTCTTAGAAGAGCGATCGTGGCCTTGCTCTTTTCGTCGCTCCTGCGTTCGAGCATCTCGAGCGAGAGCAGGAGAGGCGCGAGGACGTTGTTGAGATCGTGCGCGATCCCGCTGGCCAGCGTTCCGATGCTCTCCACGCGCTGATTTCGGCGCAACTGTTCTTCGAGTGCCTTCCGTTCGGAGATGTCGCGGGCGATGCCGAGGATCGCCACCACCTGGCCCTGCACGGATCGGGGAGCCACAGTCACCTCGCACACGGCGTACGTACCGGAGCTCCGGACCGTGCGGATTTCGTGGACGGGCGGCAGGCTTCCGTCCAGAACGGTTTGGAACATCCGCTGCGCGTAAGGCCGGTCGTCGGGATGAATGATCTCGGCGAACCGCCGTCCGATCCACTCCGCTCTCGACCATCCGAGGATCGTCTCGAAGGATTGGTTCAACGACTGAAATGTCCCGTCAGGCTCGATCGTGAAGATCACGTCGCGCGCGGACTCGATGAGCTCGCGATACCGCGTCTCGCTTTCGCGCAGTTCCCTCTCTGCCTGCTGCCGGTCGAAATCGACATGCAGCATTTCGGCGACGGTGTGGATCATGGCCTGCTCTTCGGCGAGAAAGGCCGGCGATCCGGACCCGTCACCAGAATCGCTGTACATGACTTCGATCGAGCCGATTTCTCCCTGCGCCGTCGTGAAGTCGACGCGCAGCATCGACGAGGTTTGGCGGAATCCCGGCGTCGATGCTTCGTCGTCACCGACCCGGATACGCGCCGCGGCTCGCTCGGGGAACTCCATCGCCAGAGGGAGAAGCGGCACCAGGTCGGACAGCAGCACATCCCGGCTCTGGACTCCTCGCTGCAACACGCTGGCGACGCCGCGCAATGCGGTGAGCTCCTTGAGCCGCTCCTGCAGGCGATAGGCGAGAGTGACGCGTGCGGTGAGCTCCCGCTTCGCCGCCAGCAGCGCCTTTGCATCCTGTCCGTGAAGAGGACGACCGAGACGAACAGCAGCCCCGCGTACATCACATGCACGATCCAGAGCGAATACGGCCCGTAACTGCGCGGAGTGCGGAAGTAGTGATACTGACTCGCGAGGAACGCGAAGAGCAGCTCGATGAGCATGCACGCGATGGCCGCGAGCAAACCGCTGCGAACACCGAGCATCAAGCCCGCGGCCAGGATGACGATTAGATATCCAGTCACCGCTGGTGCGTGGATGCCGCCGCCGGTGGCCGCCAGACAGGTGAGGATGACCGCCAGGCCCGTGAGCACGAGTCTCGCCGCCAAACGCGTCGATCCTCGGCGGTTGAGCATGAGGCAGATCGCGCTCAACACCGTGAATGCGGCTCCGACCGTCAACCACCGGATCGCACTGTGCCGCTCGATTGCCGCGACGATCACCATCGCCGTGAGCACGAGCGTCATGGAGCCCCACACGAAACGGTGCACGAGCGCGGAGATGTCGCTGCTGCGGTCGTCGCTCAGCCGGGGTGGCGGGGCTGTGAACTGTGTGTTCGTGGGAGCCTTCGAATTGTGAAGTCACGAATCATACGGGGAGAGTCTGGCGTTCCGCGAGTCAGATATTGCTAAACACCCGTGCGATCGTCACGGGCGCGCTGCGTCACTGCCGCTCCCACGGCGGGCGAGTGTCGTTGCGACGCTCGGTCGGCTCTGCGCGTTCCTCGGCTTCCTTGTCTGCGGCGACGAGCTGCTTGCGGATCGAGCCGAGCATGCGCGCGTCGGTCGCGACCGCGAGGTCGACGAGTTTCTGCCGTTCCTTGTAGCCGTTGAACGCGACGACGAAGCGGTCGATGCGGAACGCGACGGCGCGGCCGAGATAGCGATCTTCGGCGGTGAAGTTGTCTTCGCCGAGGTTGGGGATCGGGTCGAGAAGCTTGCCGTTGCGGACGTAGAGCGAGCGGTACGAGTCGAGGATCTTCGTCGCCGCCGCACGATTCGCGGACGGGATGATCAGTCCTTCCATCACGTCGCCGTTGATCGTGAAGCTCGCCTGGAACGAGTTGCCGAGCACTCCCTGGCCGAAGCCGATGTCGGCGGAGTAGCGCTCGCTGTGGGGCACGCGCGTGTCGACGGGGAAGAAGTTGAAGACCGCGGGCTTCGCGGGCGCGGGCGGCATGCGCTCGGCGACGAACGATGCGAGCGTCGTCAGCGACTCGTACGCGTTCTGCGCGCCGCCGGTCACGCGGACATAGAACGGTCCGCGCCAGAGATGCACGGCGAACTTGCTCACATACGCTTCGTTCTGAATCTCGAGGTAGCGGCGTGCGGCGTCTTTGCGAATCGAGTACGCGCCGAATGCTTTGACGAAGTCGGGGAAGCGGAAGATCTCGATCGTCGCGAAGCCGCCGCTGTTGTCGGTGGCGATGTACTTCCCGGCCGCGACGTCGATGACTTCGTAGCGCGTGAAGTGTTCGCCGTCGGCGCCGAGGTACGTGCCGAGGCGATCGCCGGGAACGACGAGCGGATCTTCTTCGAGACGCCAGCCCTGCGCGTCTTCGTGACGCGGGAGGAATTGCAGACTCGGGGAGTCGATGACCGTGAAGTCGACGGGCACTTCCGCCGCCACGGGCGCTGCCGCGGCGGTGTTGTCGCCGCGGCGGCACGCGCCGAAGATCAGCAGTGCGGCGAGTGCTAGAGCGAGCGCAGGAAATCGATGGTCACGCGGACGCCGGCGCCAGTCGCGCCGCGCGCTTCGCGCGCCGTCTCGCTCTCCGCATACGCTGTTCCGGCGATGTCGAGATGAGCCCATGAAGGACAATCAACGAACTCCTTGAGAAAGACTGCGGCCGTGATGGCTCCGCCCCAACGACCGCCGGTGTTCTTCATATCGGCCCATTCGCTGCGGATCAACTCTTTGTATTCGTCCCAGGCTGGCAGTCTCCAGACGCGATCTCCCGTGTTCTCACCTGCCTGAATCAAACTCTGCGCCAGTTCTTCGTCGTCGGTGAAAAGTCCCGCCGCTTCACTGCCGAGCGCGACCACGCACGCACCGGTGAGCGTCGCGTAATCGATGATGTGATCGGGCTTCAGCGCCGACGCGTAATGCAGCGCGTCCGCGAGGATCATGCGGCCTTCGGCGTCGGTGTTCACGATCTCGACGGTCTTGCCGCTCATCATCGTGATGATCTCGCCCGGCTTGTACGCGCTGCCGCTCGGAAGATTCTCGGTCGCGGCGAAGATGCCGGTGACTCTCACGGGCAGCGCGAGTTTCGCTGCGGCTTCCATGATTCCGATCACGGCGGCGGCGCCGCACATGTCGAACTTCATCTCTTCCATCTTCTCGGCCGGTTTGATCGAGATGCCGCCCGAGTCGAAGGTGATGCCTTTGCCGACGAGCGCGACGTGTTTCTTCGCCTTGCGCGGCGCGTACTCCATCACGACGAAGCGCGGCTCGAGCACGGATCCGCGATTGACGGCCAGCAGGCCGCCCATCTTCATCTTCTCGATCTCTTTCTTGCCGTAGACCGTGCAGCGAATGCCAATCTCTTTCGCGACTTCGGCCGCGCGCTCCGCGAGTTTCTGCGGCGTCATGATGTTGCACGGCGCGTTGCCGAGGTCGCGCACGGTGCGCACGGCGTCGGCGAGGGCGTTCGCCTCGACGGTGAGTTTCTTCGCGTCCGCGTCGGGCGCGATGAGGGTCGCGTGAACCGCAGGGCGATTCAGCTCTTCTTTCTTGGTCGTGAGGTACGCGGTGTATTTGTAGTCGCTCTGCGCAAGCGCATCCGCGACCGCAAGCGCCGTCGCATCCGCATCCATCCCCGGCAAGGTGTAGGGGAAGATCAGCGCGATCTTCGCGTCGCGTTGTTTCTTCGCGATCCGCCCGGCGGTCGTGACCGCCGCGCGCACTCCGCGATGGCTGAGCTTCTCGCGCTTGCCGAGTCCGATGAGCGTGACCTTGCGCGGCTGTCCGGCCAGCACCGTGATCGACTCGTCGCCACGGCCTTCGAACTTCGCCTCGCTCACCGCCCCGCTGACCACCTCCGGCAACACCTCATCCCGCTTCCCCTCGGCCAGCAGAACGAACAGATGCTCGATTTTCTGGAACTTTCCTTCACGAACGATGTCGACTTGCATGCGGGGCGGATTCTAGCGCTTCCGCCTCTGCGGCAGGATTCCGAGGTGCTCGCGATATAAACTGGCCGGACTCATGCACGCGGCGAGGTGGTGATGGCGTATCGCATTCTGGTCATTGACGATGAGACGGGCATCCGGGAGGCGATCCGGATGACGCTCGAGTACGAGGGGTATCGCGTCGACGAGGCGCGGTCGGGGCAGGAAGGGCTCGATAAGGCGGCGAAGGTGCCGTACGACGCGCTCTTGCTCGACATCAAGATGCCCATCCTCGACGGCATCGAAGTCCTCGAAAACCTGCGCGAGCAGAAGATCCTCACGCCGGTCGTGATGGTCTCGGGTCATGGCGACGTGCACACGGCGGTCGAGTGCACGAAGCGCGGCGCCTTCGATTTTCTCGAGAAACCGCTGAATCGCGACAAGCTGCTTCTCACCGTACGCAACGCCGTGCGGCAGCGCTCGCTCGAAGAAGAAAACATCGAGCTCAAAGAGAAAGCGGAAAAGGAGTTCCAACTCGTCGGCAGTTCGTCGGTGATGGCGGATCTCAAGTCGCAAATCGAACGCGCCGCGCCGACGAAGGCGACGGTGCTGATCACGGGCGAGTCGGGCACGGGCAAGGAGCTCGTCGCGCGCGAGATTCACCGGCGTTCGTCACGGTCGAATTTGCCGTTCATCCAGGTGAACTGCGCCGCGATTCCCGATGAGCTCATCGAATCCGAGCTGTTCGGCCACGAAAAGGGCTCGTTCACTGGCGCGGTGCGCAAGCAGACAGGCAAGTTCGTCGCGGCGGATGGCGGAACGATTTTCCTCGACGAGATCGGCGACATGTCGATGCGCACGCAGGCAAAAGTTCTGCGCGTGCTGCAGGAAGGCGACGTCGAGCCTGTCGGCTCGGCGCAAGTCCAAAAGGTCGACGTGCGCGTGATCGCGGCGACGAACAAGGATCTCGAAGAAGAAATCCGCGCGGGACGTTTTCGCGAAGATCTCTACTATCGGCTGAACGTCATTCCGATTCGCACCCCGCCACTGCGCGAGCGTCGCGACGACGTTGCGATTCTCGCGCAGCATTTTGCGAAGCTCTTCTCCGAGGAGCACAACTATCACCCGAAGAAATTCACGCCGACCGCGGTGAAAGCACTCGGCGACGCGCAGTGGCGCGGCAACGTGCGCGAACTGCGCAACATGATCGAGCGTCTCGTGATCATGGTGCCGTCCGAGGCGATCGATGTTACCGACTTGCCCGCGGAGTTCTTCCGCACGCCGACGGACATCATCAGCTCCGCGATGCGTCTGAACACGCTGCAGGAGTTCAAGGACGAGGCGGAGAAGGCGTTCATCATCGCCAAGCTGCGCGAGCACGGATGGAACGTGTCGAAGACCGCCGAGGCGATCGATACGCCGCGCTCGAATCTGTACAAGAAGATCGAGCAGTACAACATCAAGCGCGAGGCGGGTGGGAACGTCGCCGCGGCGGACGGGGAGAGTTGAGCACGAACGTCGGTCCGATCGGCGTGTTCGACTCGGGCGTCGGCGGGCTCACGGTCTTTCGTGAGATCGCACGCGCGTTGCCGCGTCAGCCGCTCATCTATCTCGGCGACTCCGCACGTGTGCCCTACGGCACGAAGTCGCCCGCGACGGTCGTCCGCTATTCACTCGAAGCCGCGCGACATCTGCTCGGGCGCGGCGTGACGATGCTCGTCGTCGCGTGCAACACCGCGACGGCTGCGGCGTTGCCGATCCTGCAAGCCGAGCTCTCGATTCCGGTGATCGGCGTCGTCGAGCCTGGCGCGCGCGCGGCGGTCGAGAAAACGTCCGGCGTGATCGGCGTGATCGCGACGGAGGGGACTGTTCGATCGCGCGCGTACACGAAGGCGATCAAGGCGCTCGATCCGGATGTCGAAGTGATCGAGTCCGCGGCGCCGCTGTTCGTGCCGCTCGCGGAAGAAGGCTGGGCGAACACGCACGTCGCGCGCGAAGTCGCAGAGATTTATCTCGAGCCGCTCATCGACGCCGGCATCGACACGCTCGTACTCGGATGCACGCACTATCCGATTCTGCGCGCGACGATCGAGAAGGTCGTCGGCGACGCGGTCAACATCGTCGACAGCGCAGAGACGACCGCGGAGATGGTGAAGGAAGCGCTCGGCGCGTCACGCGGGATGAACGCTCCTCAGCATCAGTTTCTCGTCACTGACGCCGAGGAGCGCTTTCGCAGAATCGCGGGTGAGTTTCTCGATCACGAGATCCAGAACCTCGAGCTCGTCACCCTCGGATAATCACCAGACTTCGCAGCGCTTCTCCGGCGGACGCACCATCAGCGCGTCCTGCTTGCATCCGAACGCCGTCGCGAACTCCGGCATGTTCGACACCGGGCCGATCACGCGGTACTGCGCGACGGGATGCGGGTCGCCCTGAATCATCATCCGCTTCATCTCCGGACGCGTTTCGTCGCCGCGGAACTGACCCCAGGCGAGGAAGAACTGCTGGTTCGGCGTGAAGCCGTCGAGCGTCGGCGCGGGATGCGACTGCTGCGCTTTCTGATACGCCATGTACGCGATCTTCGCGCCGGCGAGATCGCCGATCGACTCGCCGAGGACGAGGCGGCCGTTGTGATGGATGTTCGGCTCGATGTAGTACTCCTCGAACTGATCGACGACGCACTGCGTGCGCGCCTGGAAGCGTTTCAGATCTTCGTCGGTCCACCAGTTGTGCAGGCGTCCGTCCGCTGCGTACTGCGCGCCCTGATCGTCGAAGCCGTGACTGATCTCATGTCCGATGACTACGCCGATCGCGCCGTAGTTCACCGCGTCGACGGCGTTCACGTCGAACGCGGGCGGCTGCAGGATTCCGGCGGGGAAGACGATCTCGTTGAGGAGCGGGTTGTAGTACGCGTCGGACGTCGGCGGCGTCATGCCCCAGCGACCGCGATCGACGGGCTTGCCGATCTGCGAGCGATCGTCGCGCGTCACGTACTGCAGTCCGGCGACGACGTTGTCGTAGTACGAGTCGGGTGAGATCGAAACGGAGCTGTAGTCCTTCCACTTGTCGGGATAGCCGACCTTCGGATTGAACGTCGACAGTTTGACGAGCGCCTGCTTCTTCGTCTCGGGGCTCATCCAGTCGAGGTCGCGGATCATGTCACCCATCGACGCGAGGAGATTCTTCACGAGCTCCTGCATGCGCGCCTTGGCCTTGGGCGGGAAGTAGCGATCGACGTAGCGCTGGCCGAGCGCTTCGCCGATGAGCTGATCTTCGGTCTCGACGCAGCGCTTCCAGCGCGGCTTCATCTCTTTCGAGCCGCGCAGGTATTTTCCGTAGAACGCGAAGTCCTGTTCCGCGAGCGAGTCGGAGAGATGCGCTGCCGCGGCGTTGAGGACGTTCCACTTGAGGTACGTGCGCCACGCGCTGAGCGGCGTCTTCACGAGCTCGCGCTCGACCGCGCCCATGAACTCGGGCTGATCGACATTCAACTCGTTCGGCGGGATGCCGGCTGCGCTGAGGTAACGCGACCAGTCGAAGTGCGGCGTCATCTTCTGCAGCGTCTCGACGCGATGCATGTGGTCGGTCGCGTGCGGATCGCGCAACGAGACATTGCCGAGGTGCGCTTCGGCGAGGCGCTTCTCCATCGCGAACACTGTGTCCGCCGCGGTCTTCGCATTCGCTTTCGAATATCCGGCGAGGACAAACATCTTCGCGACGTGCTCGCGATATTTCTGGCGCGCCTCGACGAAGCGGGCTGCGTCTTCGAGGTAGTAGTCGCGATCGGGGAGGCCGAGGCCGGCGGCGTAGACGCGCGCGATGACCTGCGACGGATTGTGATTGTCGGGCGTCGAGGTCAGACCGAAGGGCGTATTGATCTGCAACTCATGGAGTCCCATCAATACGGATTGCAGTTGCTCGCGCGACTGGATGGCGTCGATGCGCGAGAGCAGCGGCTGGATGGGCTTGATGCCGAGGGCGTTGATGCGCTTCTCGTCCATGCAGGAGCCGTAGAAGTCGGCGATCTGCTGATCGATCGAGCCTTTCGGATAGCCGGTGCCCTTCGCGATCTCGTCGACGAGCGTCTTGAGCTGTTCTTTGTTGCGCTCGCCTGTTTGCCAGCGGCGGCTCCAGCGCTGCATCGACGCCGGAATCGGATTCGCGGCGCGCCACGCGCCGTTCGCGTAGTCGTAGAAATTCATGCACGCATCGACTTTGCGATCGATGTCCTCGACGAAGATTCCGCGCTCCTGCGCGGCGAGAGAAACGGCGGCGAGCAGCGTGAAAGCCAGCGTTGCGATTCGCATATGGGGCGTGAGTATGCCGCGCTTCGAAATCGCGCGGCGTTACCAATACGCAACACGCCTGCGACGCGATGATCACATCACGTCACGTGAATGACGTGTTTTCCGCGTGCGTCTGTAACAACGACCTGCGTCTGCGTCGCCGGGATCGTTTTCTCCTGAATCTTGTACGGCTTCGAATTGCCGGGAGGGCCGAGCGCGGCAACGAGCGTGTATTCGCGCGGCGACTCGTTCGTGTTCGCACGCTCGAACCAGCCGGTGTCGCGATTGCCGGCGAACTGTCCGGTCGCGACGAAGAGGAGGAAGTCGCCGTTCTTCGTCAGCGAGTACGTCGCGTCCCCGATGAGCGTGAGTCGCGGCTTCCCGTTGTCTCTCCAATTCTTGAACACGGTGATCCACTCGTCGGGCCACGGTCCGCCGGTCGATTGCGGCGGCATCATGCCGGCTTCGAGCTGATCGATGATGTCGTCGGCGGCTTTGCTCACCTGCGCGTAGTCGAAGAGGTCGAGACCGCGCACGAGCATGTGATCGCGATCGATGAGGCGGAACATCGGAAGAATGTGAAGCTCCCAGTACGGACCAGCCATGTGTCGTCTCCTCTCGTTAATTGCGGGTGTCGCTGTTGAGCACGACCGTAGCCGACGCGGGTGTCAACTGCGCGACCGCTGCGGCGACGGTGGTGCTTTCGTCGACGGACGTCGGCGCGCCGATGACCACGGCGAGCTTCCACGTCGCGCCGCGATTCACACGCGCGAGGTATTGGAAATCGGACGTGACGTCGATGTCGACCGAGGCCGTCGGAACGTGTCCCTCGTGGGACATCGCATCGGCGCGCTCCCAGATCGCAACCTCGCCAACGCGATACCGCGACTTGAAGTCCGGATCCTCGGGGCGGAACTTCACGGTCGGCGGATAGAGATACACGTCGCCGCCATACGAGAACGTCGAGGGGATGGGCAGACCGGACAGACGAATGTCCGCCGTCTCGAACGACGATTCGGGAAGCGCGATGTCGTACATCCACGGTGCGGGACGCGTCGGGGCCACCGTGGTCTCAGGCGTGACGGCGAGCACCGCTTTCGCGGCGATGGTGCGTTCCGGATCGAAGAACGGCGAGGGCGGTGCGGCCGCGGCAGACTCGAGCGCGATCGGCGCGGACTCGAACGTGAACGTCGCGGGCGGCATCTTCGGCGTGCACGACGGAATGATGTCGTAGCGATAGCCGAGCTGCCGTTCGACGTCGATCACGTCGCGAACTTTGCGCGTGGTCATCGCGCGGAAGTTGCAATCCGGGCAGTTCGGCACTTCCGAGGGATACATGCATTGCCACTGTTGATAGATCACGTCGATGAACGCGTGGAAGGACCAGAAGATCGGATCTTCCGCGGCGGTCTCGGGATTCGCCATCGGATCGCCGAGCCAGCCGTGCATCTTGTTGTGAAACGGCGACTCCAGCCCGCCGTACTTGGAGGACGGACAGGTCGCGCAAAGACCGGAAACGCAACTCGAGTTGACGGTGCACTCACCGCCCGCGAAGGCGATCCACGTGTTCTTGGCCTTGAGCATCTTCTGGATCGGATCGGCGGTGTACGTGCCGCCCGGCGGTGCCCAGCGCGTCGGGCTGTAGAGCACCGACTTCGTGTTCTCGAATGGTTTCGGGTAGTACTGGCCGCTCGGTTTCGCGGTCCAGTTCCAGTACGGCAGCACGAGGTTGTCGGTGCGGCCGGGCTGCGCCGCGCGAATCGCGGATTCGTAGCGATAGAGCAACTCGCGATGCCACGGCAGGAAGACTTCGGAGCCGTGGATGCAGCCGAGGTCGGGACGGCTGAAGTCGTCATGAAGGTTGGCGAAGTAGGTGTAGCTGTTGTGGACCCAGTTGACCGGGTCGTCTTTTTTCGGATCGCGCGACTTGAGGATCTGCACGGCCAGCTCGTAGCCGGCGACGTCGAACGAAGGATCGTCGATGTTGATGCGGATGCGCGTACCGCTCTGGCCGAGCATCTGGAACGCGACGAAGCAGGCAAGCAGCACGCCGAGGAATCGCGGGATTCGACGCATGGAAACTCTCCTCCTGTTTTGGTTGACCCGCTAAGGAGAGGCCCGAAGGAGGGAGTTCCCTACCTATGGCGGCCGATTTTTTTCGCGGGCTCAGCGTGCATCTATAATCCGCGCCCGATATGTCCAATCAAACCGAGCGCGGCTTCGCGCCCGACTCGCGCGAGCCTGGCCGCAGGCGGTTCATGATCGCGGGAGAGCATGTGATCCTGCGCGCCTTCGAGCGCGAGGACGCGGAGCGCTGCTATCGCTGGATGAACGATCCCAGCATCGTGCGCACGCTCAAGACGCGCTATCCGATCGCGTTCCAGAACGAAATCGAATGGCTGGACCGCGCAATGCAAGCTTCCCCCTCGGAGCGCCACTTCGCCATCGAGCGCAAAGACGACCGCACCCACATCGGCAACGCCTCCATTCACGACATCGAATGGGTGTCGCGCACCGCGACGTTCGGCATGTTCATCGGCGAGCCGAGCGCGTGGAATCGCGGCTTCGGCGGCGATGCGGTGCGGACGATGGTGCGGTTCGCGTTCGACGAGATGAATCTGCAGAAGCTGCGCATCAACGTGTTCGAATACAACGATCGCGCGAAGCACGTCCTCGAGACGCAGGGCTTCGTGCAGGAGGCGCGGCTGCGCCGCGAGTTCTATCGCGAGGGCGCGTATCACGACCTCCTCGTGTTCTCGACGTTCCGCGAGCCGCTGCCCCAGGAGACATCGACATGACCGACAAGAAAATCCGCGTGCTCATCGCGAAACCCGGCCTCGACGGCCACGATCGCGGCGCGAAGGTGATCGCGCGTGCCCTGCGCGACGCAGGAATGGAAGTGATCTACACCGGACTGCGCCAGACGCCCGAGCAGATCGTCGCGGCGGCGGTGCAGGAAGACGTCGACGCGATCGGCCTCTCGATTCTTTCCGGCGCGCACAACGTGCTGTTCCCCGAGATCATGCGCCTGCTCAAAGAAGAGAATGCCGAGGCGATCATCGTGTTCGCGGGAGGCATCATTCCGGAGCAGGACATTCCGAAGCTCAAGGCCATGGGCATCCGCGACATCTTCCTGCCCGGCACGCCGACGTCGGCCGCGGTCGCGGCGATTCGGAGCGCAGTCGCGGGGTGAGTGACACGCACCTCGTCGAGTACGAATTGGTATTCGACGACGGCGGCATGAACCTGCTCTCGTCGTCCGCGCTTCGTGCGATTCGCGCGGGGCTTCCGCCGGCCGACGCGTCGCTTTTCATCTTTCGATCGGGCCGGCCGAATCTCTTCGCCGCGGGTGCGGACATGGCGGAGATGCAACGCTTCACCGCGTGGGACGCGTGGGAGTTCGCGCGACTCGGGCAGGAGCTCTTCGCCGACATCGAACGCCTGCCGTGTTTCACGATCGCGATCATCGACGGCGACTGCTTCGGCGGCGCGCTCGACCTCGCGCTGGCGTTCGACTTCCGATTCGCGACGCCGCGATCGCGATTCGCGCATCCCGGCGCGAAGCTCGGCATCGTCACCGGATTCGGCGGCACGTCGCGCTGGCGCGGGTTGCTTTCGCGTCGCGCGGCGAATCAACTCTTCCTCGCGAATCGAGTGCTCAGCGCGGAGGACGCGCTCGCGATGAACCTCGTCGATCGCGTAGCGGAGTCGCATGACGAGGCGATCGAGCGCGTGCTGACGCTCGATCCTCGCATCAAGCAGTGGATCAACGCACCGGGATCGACTGCGCGTGGTGAAAGACGTCCTGCGGATCCCAGCGCTGTTTGACGTCGACGAGATTGCGCGCGTTGCGGCGGAAGTTGTCGAGGAAATAGAGCCAGAGCGCGTGATCGACGTCGCCGCGTTCGTGGCTGCCGAGCACCGTGTCGGGATAGTTGTAATACGCACCGTCCACCGTGCCGCTGCTGTCTTTGGACGGATCGGGCGTGCCGCCGTAGGACGCGTACACGTCGCGATAGAAGTCGTTGATCCACTGCAGGTGCGCGTCGGCTTGCGTGCGATACGGCGGCTCATTGCCTTCGCCGGGATTCGACGCGTTGATCCAGTACGTCTGGTACTGCAGCTTCAGGATCGAGCTGCGTTGCGGCACCGCCGTCGCATCGGACGCGCGTGTGTTGATCGCGCCGCCGTAACTGTCGACCTGCAACAGCGACTGGCTCATGTCGGATGAATCGACGCCGTTCGGCGTGGTGTGCAGCCACGAATAGATCGCCTCGACCTGATCATTCGGGAACGGCTTCTTCATGTACGCCGACTTGTACTTGCCGAACTGATTCGGCCCCGAGCCGTTCAACGTCTGCAGCGCTTCGAGATACGTCACGTGTTGCGCGGCGTCGCTCGCGGGCAACGTGTTCATGTAGCCGGGATGTCCGCCGAGAGGACTCTCGAGTGCCACGCTTGGCGCGATGTCTCCAAACAAAGTCTTCGCGCGTTGCGTGGTCGCTTCGGCGCGATCGCGATGCGCGCTTTCGCCGACGCCGGGCGCCGACACGGTCTGCAAAATCAATCCGATCTGCGAGGCCGAGACGTGATTCAGCTTCAGCAGCGTGAAGTCGGTGTCAGGCATCGCGACCACGAACTCGGCGTACAGCGCGAGCAGCGCAGCGAACTGGCCGCGATCGAGGCTGGCCCAGTTCCATGCGAGCGTTGTGATCGTCGCGTGCGCGGGCGCGTCGGGGAGTTGCGCGAAGTAGTAGCGAACGATGACGCCGAAGTTGCCGCATCCCGCGCCGCACAACGCCCAGAAGAGATTTCGCTCATCTTCCGACGCGCTGCTCGCGGAGACGTGACGCAATTCGGCGCGTGACGTGCGCGCGTCCCACGTCACGATGTCGACGGCGGTCAGATGATCGACGGTCAGTCCGTGCAGTCGCGACAACAATCCGTATCCGCCGCCGGTGATGTGACCGCCCGCGCCGACGGAGTAGCAACTCCCCGCGGGCAAGGTCTTGTTGTACGCGTTGAGCAGCGTTCGGTAGACGGTCCAGTTCTCACAGCCGGCGTCGACGAAGTACGCGTTGCGCGCAACGTCGAAGCCGGCCTGATTCAATGCGGACATGTCGATGACCGCTTTGGTGCTGTCGTTGTAGACGAAGTTCTCGTAGCAGTGCCGGCCCGACGTGACCTTCACGTCGCGGCCGTACGCGTTGATCGCGGACGTGACGCAGCCCGCGACTTCGTCGACGTGCGTCGGGATGTAGACCGCCTGCAGGTTCGGCGCGAACCAGCGGCGGTCGAATCCCTGGCGATCGCTGAGAACGACGGGGCGAGTCGTCATCCGCGTCATCGTAGCGCCGTCGCGATGACGGTGCCCATCGCAGTCGGATTCGGATCGTCCTGATGCTCGACGGCATGCACGGCCCAGTCGGCGAGTTGTACGCGGTCTTTCTGGAAGATCATCATGTGCGTCGAGCCGCCGAACTCGAAGTGGCCGATGCCGGTGTCGCGAACGATCGGAACGGGTTTGGCTCCTTCGCCGACGATGTATTCGCTCGGCGTGATGACGCAGGTCGAGACTTCGACCATGCCGATGCAGATCAGCGCGACGTAGCCGCAGGTCTCGTGTTCGAAGACGAAGATCGCGCGGGCTGCGACATGGCCGAGGTAGGGTTGGGATTCGGTTCCTTCCCAGGTGCCTTGATCTTCACCCTGACCCGGACGCTGCGCGAAGTACGTTCCGGGCTCCACCCACGAGCGTACGAGTTTGCCGTCGAGCGGCGAACGCCAGCGGTGGTAGTGCGTCGCGGAGAGGAATCCCTGATAGAGCTGTCCGCCTTCGAAGAGACTTGCCCACTGACGGTTGCCGCCGAACAAATCCAGCAGCGAGTAGTTCACGTCCTTGATCCAGAAGCGCGTCTCGAATGCGAGATCGTTCACGTACTGCCACGGCGTCGTCTCGCAGCCGATGTTGATGTCCACCTGCGGATTGCCCTTGAACGGACGCGCGCCGGGGACGAACTCGCGAATGAAGAACGAGTTCCACGAGTCGAAGCCGTAGCCCGGCTTCGTCGGATCACACACCATCTGATCCCACACGCCCGCTTTCCACGC
>DASVNL010000845.1:0-2974 GCA_036383875.1 Thermoanaerobaculia bacterium | reverse complement strand
GACAACCGACAACCGACAACCACAATGATCGAACAGGGCACCTACGAAGTCCTCCGCGAGCGACTGGCCGGGAACGGCAAGGCGCTCGGTGCGAAGGCGGAGCGTCTCAACAAACGCCGCATCGAGTTGTTCGGCGGCGCGGAGATGGCTCTCCTCGGCAGCGACCGCATTCGCACGGAGAACAACTGCATTCCGCGCGACATCGTCGAAGTCGGAGGGCTGCTGCTCTTCGGCTACAACGTCTTCATCGGCCTCAAGACCGAGACGCGCGTCGAGGACGTTTTCTCATTGCACCGCTTCGGTGCCGAGATCACGCCGGTGCCCGCGGACTCCGCGGAAAACTTCCTGCGCGACGAGTCGTTCCTCCGCGACTTCCGCGAGCTCTATCAGTTCTACAAACACTCCAAGCTCCTGCAGCTTCGCCGCGTCGACTCCAAACTCCTCGCGATCTTCCAGACCAGCGATAAGGTCACCGACCTGCGCGTCTTTCGCTGGAACGTCAGCGTCGACGGGCGCGTCACGTACATCGACAACCGAGGCGAGCGCGATCACGTCTTCCCGCCGCGTCACGATTTCGAGTGGACGCAGACCACGCGCGACAACCACATCGCCGGGCGCTTTCCGCACGTGTCGATCAACGACGAAGTCTTCGTCGAGACCGTCGGCGGCGACGTCACCATCAAGATCGAAGACAACACGCAGACCGGCAAAGGCATCTACAGCGAGCCGGTCGATGATCCCGATCAGTCACTCGATGACGCGCAGATTCACTACGCGATCGTCGGCAGTCTGATCCTCATCAAGCTCCTCCCCTTCGGCGAGAAAACGTGGCGTCACTACGTCTTCAACCGTCGCACGAAAGCCGTGAAGCGCATCGACGCGATCGGCTACGCGTGCATCCAGCTTCCCGAAGACCACGGCATCATCTTTCCGGGCGGCTACATGCTGCGCACCGGCGAGACGAAGCTCTTCGAGCACGACCCCGCGCAGATGGAGTTCATGCGTGCGATACGCGCGCCGAACGGCGAAGACGTGCTGTACATGTTCCATCGCCGCGACGAAGGCCGCACGCTGCTCTTCCCGTACAACCTCATTCGCAAAGAGGTCGTGAATCCGCTGACGTGCCACGGCTTCAGCCTCTTCCCTGACGGGAAGATGGTGATCTTCCAGGGCACTGGCAACGAGCCGACGCGCGTGCACGCGATGCAGGTCTGGCAGACGCCGTTCATGAGCGACGACCACGTCGCGAAGCGTCCGAAGTCGAGCTCGCATCTCGAGAAGATCGGCAATCGCGAGCTCGTTCGCGGACTCTCGTCCGCACTTTCGATCTGCCGCCTGATCGACGAACAGACGCCGACGCGCGGCACGTACGAAGACCTCATCGCCGCGTCCGCGCGCACGCTCGACGCGTATCACTGGCTCGGTCATCCCGAAGCGGAAGACCTGCAGTCATCGGTGAAAGAGATCCGCGCGAACGCGGAGCTGATCATCGACGAGTTCGAAAAAGTCGAAGCACTGCGCGCGCAGGCATCGAAGGCCGTCGGCGACGTCGAACACTCGCTACAGACACGCGCCGACGAGCCGAAGTCGATCGAGGACTACGTCAAGCAACTCGCCGAACTGCGCTCGAAGCAGGGCCAGATCATCTCGATGCGCGAGCTGCGCTACGTCGATCGCGCGAAAGTGGACGCGCTCGAAGCGGAAGTCGTGAAGCGCTTCGACGATCTGTCGCGACGTACGGTCGAATTCCTGCTCGACGAGAAAGCGCTCGCGCCGTTCGCGGAACGGACGGCATCGATCGAGTCGAAGATCGCGTCGGTGTCGAAGACGCCGGAGGCCGAGGCGCTGAGTGCGGAGAGCGAAGACGTCATTGCGTCGCTGAATCTCCTCACCGAAATCCTCGGCTCGCTGACCATCGAAGATCCAACCGTCCGCATCCAGATTCTCGAACGCATCTCCACGCTCCTCGGCGGACTCAATCGCGTTCGCGCACTCGTCGCGCAACGTCGCCGCGAGTTGTTGTCGAAGGAACGCGTCGCCGAGTTCGGCGTCCAGTTCGCGCTCTTCGCGCAGACCGTCACCAACGCCGTGTCATCCGTGGACACGCCGGAGCGTTGCGACGCCGAGCTGTCGAAGCTGATGCTGCAACTCGAAGAGCTCGAGACGCGATTCAGCGAGCTCGATGACTTCGCCGCGCAACTGGCGACGAAGCGCGAGGAAGTCTACGAAGCCCTCACCTCGCGCAAGCAGGCGCTGCTCGAACAGCGTCAGCGTCGCGCGGAACAACTCAGCAGCGCGGCCGAGCGAATCCTGCAAGGCATCGCGCGTCGCGCGGAAACGCTGCTCGACGTCGATGCACTCAACGCGTTCTTCGCGTCGGACGCGATGGTCGCGAAGCTGCGCTCGACGTCGGTGAAACTGCGCGAGCTCGGCGACATCGTGCGCGCCGACGAAATCGACGGCCGCCTCAAAGCCGCGCGCGACGAAGCCGCACGCACGCTGCGCGATAAGAAGGATCTGTTCGAAGACGGCGCGAGCATCGTCCGCTTCGGCCAGCATCGCTTCAGCGTCAACGCGCAGTCCGTCGAAGTCACGCTCGTCCCGCGCGACGGCGTCCCGCATCTGCACGTCACGGGCACCGGCTTTTTCGAGCCGATCACCGATCCCGAGTTCGAGAAGACGCGCGAGTACTGGGACCAGGAGCTCGTCTCCGAAACAAAAGACGTGTATCGCGCCGAATACCTCGCGTTCACGAACGGCGACATCCGCGAACGCTACGACGAAGGCTACGAACGCGGCGTCCACGATCACGACGCGACGCTGATTTCTGCTTCGCTGCGCTCACTCCGCGAAGCCGCAGGCCTGCTGCGATTCACGCCGAACGCGCGCGCGGCGGCCACGCTGTTCTGGGCGTTCTTCGACGATGAACGCTTGAAGAAACAGTGGGCCGCGCAAGCGGGACCGCTGGCGTCCT
>DASVNL010000844.1:0-8080 GCA_036383875.1 Thermoanaerobaculia bacterium | reverse complement strand
CGAACAACCCCGCCCGCCGCCACTGCGCCGCCGCCGGAAGAGCCACCACCAGAACCGTGAGAAGAATCAGGAGTTTACGCATGGATTTGTTATTCACCGTTAGTTGTACCACACGGGGCCCAAGCAAACGGGCGGCCATGCGGCAGACGCCGCCTAGAATGAGCCCACGATGACACTGTCGAGCGCGGGATGGCATCCGGCCTGGTACGAGAGCCTGAGCGTTCTCGCCTTCATCCTGTATCCGCTGTTTGTCGTCCCGCTATTCCGGCGCGCAGCGATCTGGCGCACGAGCGCACCATTGCTGCTCGTGCTGCTGCCGTTGCTTCACAGCATCACGCTGGCCTACCTCGCGATTCGCAACGTCTTCCTCAGCATGGCGATCGACCGCATCCATCAACCCGGTGCGGCCGTCGCGGCGGGACTCGCAGACGCTCACGGTCTGCTCAAGATCGGCGCCTGCTTCAGCATCGTCGCGCTGATCGTTGCTTTGTTCGTGGCTCGAAAGAACCGGCCGTTTCCCGGCATCGCGAAGGGACGTGGGCTTGCGACGTGGATCATCGCCGCGGGTCTGCTCCTGACGGGCGGCGTCTTCGCGATTGCGTTCGCCATTCTCGGCGGAACGAATGCTCTTCGCTGGAACATGTTGCACCTGGTCCATCCCGGCGCGATCGCTTCCGGCGTCCTGTCCGTCTTCGCGATCGGCGCTGCGATCTGGCTGACGCGTTCAGCGCGAGAGCTGCCGGCGAATGGTTCGCACGAGCCTGTGCTCGGCATCACCCTCGCGATCCCCGCGATCATCGGAACCGTCGCGTGGCTCGTGCAGAACTGGCTCTGGGACATCGCGAGAACCGGCTTCTGACAACTGACAACCGACAACCGGCAACCGCTGCGATATCCTCCCCGCGCCATGAACAGCCTCCGTACGTGCGTCTTTCCCTGCGCCGGTTTCGGCACCCGATTCTTTCCGGCGACGAAAGTCATTCCGAAGGAGATGCTGCCGCTCGTCGATAAGCCGATCCTGCAATACGGAATCGAGGAAGCGCGCGACTCCGGCATGGACAAGCTGGTGATCGTCACGTCGAAGGGGAAGGACACGATCCTCGATCACTTCGACCGCTCCGCGGAGCTCGAACGCTCGTTGCGCGAGCGCGGCAAGAACGATCTCCTCGCGGAAGTCGACGCCGTGAGCAACATGGTCGACCTCATCGCGGTCCGCCAGAAAGAAGCGCTCGGACTCGGACACGCGGTGCTCAGCGCGAAGGACGCAGTTGGGGATCATCCGTTCGCGGTCGTGCTGCCGGACGACGTCATCCTCGCGGACGAGCCGTGTCTCATGCAGATGCGCCACGTGTTCGAAGAGACCGGACGTCCCGTCGTCGCGCTGATGGAAGTCTCGCGCGAAGAGACGTCGCGCTACGGCATCGTCGCGGGCGAGCTCGTCGGCGAGCGGCGCTTCAAAGTCACGGACATGGTCGAGAAGCCGAAGGTCAACCCGCCGTCGCACTACGCGATCATCGGACGCTACATCCTTCCGCCGGACATCTTCCCGCTGCTCGAGAAAACCGAACGCGGCGCCGGCGGCGAGATCCAACTCACCGACGCGCTGCGCGAGCTCGTGCGCACCGGCGACTTCTACGGATACATCTTCGAAGGCCGGCGCTACGACGCGGGCGAAAAGCTCGGATACCTCAAAGCGACCGTCGACTACGCGCTGAAGCATCCGAAGCTCGGCCGCGAGTTCCGCGAGTATCTGAAGACGGCAGGCGAGTGAGGCACCTCGACGTTCTCGATTTGCCCGAGGAGTCGCGGGATCTGATCCGCGAGTGCGAGGCTACCGGTGCGAGGACGGTCTTCGAGCGCGCAGGTCGTCCAGTCGCGATTCTCGTGTCGTACGACGAGTACCAGGCGATGCACGAGACGCTCGACATCGCGAACGATGCGCTGCTCTACGCGAAGATCTCGGAGGCCGACAACGAAGAGGTCGAGGCGCGCGGAAAATACGAGCGATTGCGCTTCGCGAAGTCCGTCGAGCCGATCTATCACGCCGCGTTGCGCACCATCGAGCTCGATCCGATCGCGGGCTCGCCGCTGTTCGAGCCGCTCAAAGGACTGTGGAGCTATCGCATCGACGATTTGCGGATCATCTACAAGATCGTCGCCGAAGCCCGAATGGTCGTCATCTTGAGCATCATGCGGACGCGATAGACTTCGGGTCGCAACATGGTGCGTTTCATCCTCGCCTCTTCCTCGCCGCGGCGGCGCGAGCTCCTCACCTCGATCGGACTCGAGTTCGACGTGCGCCCGAGCCACGTCCCCGAAGTCCACGAGCCGGGTGAGGCGCCCGAGGAGTACGTTGCGCGGTTGTCGCGCGACAAGGCGCATGCGCTCGCGTCGCAGAATCCGAATGACTGGGTCATCGCCGCGGACACGACGGTGATGCTCGACAATCAACTGCTCGAGAAACCGGTCGACGCCGCCGACGCCGCGCGCATGCTGAACACCATCGCCGGACGCACGCACGTCGTCTACACCGGCGTCACGCTCGAAAACGTATCGCGCGACTGGCGCGACACGCGCGTCGCGGAGTCGGAAGTGCGCATGCTCGCGTTGTCGGCTGAAGACGTCGAGTGGTACGTGAAGACCGGCGAGCCGCTCGACAAAGCCGGCGCGTATGCGGTGCAGGGCATCGGCGCGATGTTCATCGAATCCATCCACGGCAGCTACACGAACGTAGTCGGACTGCCGCTTGCTACGCTGTTCCAGATGCTCAGGCGCGCGGGGATCGACCCGCTCAAAGAATCCATGGAGCTTGCACTATGACCTCAGCAGCAAAAGTCGGCGTCGTGATGCTGGTGGCCCTCGTCGTTCTGGGCTACTTCGTCATCCGCATCGAGGACATCAATCTGAGCCGCTCGCGCACGACGCGCGAGGTGAAGGCGATCTTCGACGACGTCGCCGGCCTCGATAAAGAGTCGGCGGTGCGCATCGCCGGCGTGCGCAAAGGTCACGTCAAAGAGATCAAGGTGCTCAAAGACGGCCGCGCCGAAGTGACGCTGGAAGTCGACGACGACGTTCCTCTGCATCAGAACGCGCAAGCCAAGGTCGCAAACCTCGGCCTCCTCGGCGAAAAGTACGTCGAGCTGGATCCCGGCTCGCCGGGCGCGCCACTGCTCATCGGCGAAGGCACGCCGACCATCAGCGGCAGCCAGCCCGCGTCGTTCGATCAGGTCACCGATCAGGTCGCGGCAATCGCGCAGGACGTGAAGGCGATCACCGCATCGCTGCGCACGGTTCTCGGCGGCGAAGCCGGCCAGCAGCGACTCGAAGCCATCGTCGCGAACGTGCAGGGCATCACGATGGACGTGCGCGCGCTCATCGCCGCGAATCGCGCGAACGTCGACGCGACGCTCGAGAACACGCGCGCGATCACCGCGCATCTGCGCCAGGAAATCCCGCAACTCGCCGACTCGATCGAGCGCGTCGCGAATCAGATGTCCGGCACCGTCGGCGAGAATCGCGAAGACGTGCGCGAAGTCGTGCAGAACCTGCGCGGCCTCAGCGCGGACCTGCGCGTCACCGCGGACAATCTCAACGACATCACCGGCAAGACGCGCAGCGGTGAAGGGACGATCGGCAAGCTGTTCTACAGCGACGAAGCGCACGACAAGCTCACGAGCGCGCTGACGTCGGTCGAGTCGGGCGTGAACTCGCTGAAGGAAACGCTCGGACGCGCGAACCGCATCCAGATGGACCTCGGCATCAAGGCCGATTACTACGCCGGACTCTCCGAGAATCGCGAGATCAACGGCGTGCAGACCGAGTTCGGCAAAGGCAACTCGCGCAGCACCGTCGGCCTGCGACTGATCCCGAATCCCGACATCAACCGCTTCTACAACGTCGAGCTCTCCGACGATCCGCGCGGCAAGCGCCGCGACAAGGTGAACGTCGAGACGCGCACGAATCCCGCGACCGGCCAGAGCGAAACGATCGTCACCGAGACGAGCCGCTACGAGCGCGACTTCCTCGTGTCCGGTCAGGTCGGCTGGCAGCTCGATCCCGCGATCGCCGTGCGCCTCGGCCTCTTCGACAACACCGGCGGCATCGGCGCGGACTACCGCCTGAACGACCGCATCAAAGTCACGGGCGAAGCCTTCGACTTCGGTCAGCGTCGCGACGACAACCCGCACATCCGCCTCTTCGGCGAGTACACGATCCGCCAGGAGAAGCCGCGCACGCCGCGACTCTTCGTCACCGGCGGCATCGACAACGCGCTCAACGACACCGCCATCACGTTCGGCGGCGGCGTGCGCTGGCGTGACGAAGATCTGAAGTATCTGCTGGGCAGCATTCCGCTGGGTAAATGACCGACACCATCAAGACCATCCTGCTTTTCGGCGGCCGTTCCGCCGAACACGAAGTCTCCATCCTCTCCGCCCGTTCGGTCGTGAACGCCGCGCCGAAAGAGCGCATCGAGATCACGCCGATGTGCATCGCGCGCGACGGCGCCTTCGTCGCGCCGGAGCGCAGCGCGCGCATCCTCGCCGGCGAAGAGTCGAGCGCGAAGGGCGACGCCGACTTCTCGTTCGAAGTGTGGTCGCGCACCGCCGACATCGACATCGTCTTCCCGCTGATCCACGGGACCGGCGGCGAAGACGGATCGCTGCAGGGCTACCTCGAAATCCTTGGGCTCCCCTACATCGGCTCGGGCGTGACCGCATCCGCCGTCGGGATGGACAAGGTGCACATGAAGCAGGCCTTCGCGAATGCGAAGCTGCCGATGGTCGACTACGTCGCGGTCAACGAGTACGACTGGAATCACGAACGCGAGCGCGTCACGCGTGCCGTCGCGAACGCATTGCGCCTGCCGTACTTCGTGAAGCCCGCGAACAGCGGCTCGTCGGTCGGCGTCACGAAGGTGAAGAACGACGGCGATCTTTCAAAAGCAATCGAGCACGCGCTGCGATTCGACGAGAAGGTACTGATCGAGCGCGGCGTCGACGCACGCGAGATCGAAGTCGCGGTGCTCGGCAACGAAGACCCGAAAGCGTCCGTGCCCGGCGAGATCGTCGCGGGTCGCGAGTTCTACGACTACACGGACAAGTACATCGAAGACCGTTCGTCGCTCGTGATCCCCGCGAAGCTCGGGAACGATCGCATCGAAGAGTTCAAGCGTCTCGCGCTCGCCGCGTTCCGCGCCGTCGGCGCGTCCGGCTTCGCGCGCGTCGACTTTTTTCTCGAGCGCGGCACGAATCGTTTGTACGTGAACGAGATCAACACGATCCCCGGCTTCACGAACATCTCGATGTACCCGAAGCTCTGGGAAGCAACGGAGCTGAAGTATCCGCGCCTGATCGACAAGCTGATCACGCTGGGCATCGAACGTTCGAAGTCGCGCAAGGCACGCGGCGAAACGATGATGCAGTGGTTCGAGGACGTAAAGAGTTTGACCTAAGGGACCGCCGGCGTCCTCGCCGGCTGTCGCGAAGGCGTCTCGCCTTCGCCTCCGGCACGCGCGGCGGCGGGACGCCGCCGCGAACAGCCGCCGGGACGGCGGCGGTCCCACAACACAACACACGCTATCCTCTCCGCGTGTGGTCACTTCGACTCGCGATCGCTCGACTCCGGCCCTTCAACGCATCGACGATCACGCGCACGCTGATCGTCCTCGGCATGGGCGCGCTGTTTCTCTTCGGCGACTACGTGCTCTTCGCGCGACTCTTTCGCGCACTCGCCGCCGCTGAATCGCAAACGCCGATCTTCGCGCTCGGACTGTTGCGCAATCTGCTCAGCCTCGTCTTTCTCGTCGCGAGCGTGATCCTTTTCTCGTCGGCGATGACCACGGCGATCGGCTCGTACTTCGCGGATCTCGATCTCGACCTGTACCACGGCGCGCCGCGCTCGCGGTTGCGCATCGCGATCGCGCGGTGGATGAAGACGCTCGCGCAGAGCGCGACGGTCGTGTTCCTGTTTCTCATTCCGCTGTTCGTCGCGTTTGCCGAGCAGTACGACAAGCCATTCACGTTCTATCCGATCGTGCTGCTCAACCTAGGCCTCTTGCTCACGATCCCGGTCTCGCTCGCGTCGCTGGTGATCCTTCTGCTCGTGCGCTGGTTCCCCGTGAGGCGCGTGCATCAGATCGTCGCGACGATCGCGGTGCTCGTGCTGACGCTCGTCGTGATCGCGTTTCGCATGAGCCGTCCCGAGCGGTTCTTCACCGCGATCTCCACCGACGACGTGACGCGCGTGCTGCGCGCGATCGAGTTGCCGTCGATGAGCATCTATCCGAGCACGGCGTTGGCCGAGGTGATGACGAGGGCGGATGCGTTGCCGGTGTCGCCACGGATTGCGCTGATCGCCACGATCCTCTTCGCGACCTTCGTGCTGGTCGCGCGCTCGTGGTACTTCACCGCATTCGTGCGGGCGCGCGAAAGCATGGCGCCCGTCGCGATCGGCTCGGCGCCGGCGACGCGGCTCTTCGATCGGCTGATCGCGCGCGCCGATCCGCCCGTGCGCGCGATGATCGGCAAGGAAGTGCGCACGATCGGACGCGACGTCGCGCAGTGGTCGCAGATTTTT
Source organism: Thermoanaerobaculia bacterium (assembly GCA_036383875.1). GTDB lineage: Bacteria > Acidobacteriota > Thermoanaerobaculia > Gp7-AA8 > Gp7-AA8 > QHVT01. Next base: position 1,504 of record DASVNL010000844.1, on the reverse strand, counting down.
CTGATGGCTGCGCTGCTGTTCATCTACCTCTACAACATCCGCATGCTTCCGCTCGGCGGCGACGCGCGCGCGACGCTCGTCGCGTACGCGAACCTCGGCATGTCCGGATTCGTCATCGCGGCGGTTTGCCTGCGATTCGCCTATCCATCCGTATCGACGGAGGGAAAGGCGTTCTGGATGATTCGCACCGCGCCGATTTCGTATCGGCAGTTCGTGCTCGTGAAGGTGCTCGTGTACGCGACGCCGCTCACGCTCTTCTCGCTGCTCCTCACCGCGTTCGCGAACTTCATCCTTGCGGCGAATTCGGTCGTGTGGACGTTCACGCTCATCGGCGCGTCGCTGCTCGCGATCACCCTGGCAAGTCTCGGCGTCGGCATGGGCGCTCTCTCGCCGAACTTCAACGCGGAGAATCCGCTTCAGGTCGGCTTGTCGCTCGGCGGATTCGCGTACATGGCGATCTCGCTCGGCTACGTCGGCGCGATGATGTTGCTGATGGCGCGTCCGGTGATGGGATACTTCATGCGCCGCGTGATGGGCGTGATGGATGAGAACGTCGCGACGATCGCGCCGGTCGTGATTGCGCTCACGCTATCCGCGCTTCTGTCGGTGGTATCTCTCTTCGTCGCCGAACGACGGCTCTCGCGCTTCAGCGAAAGTGATTAGAATCGTGAGCCGTCCCACTTACTGCAAGGAGAACAAATGAGCGAGATTCCTCCGCCCACTGTCCCACCCGCGACTCCCCCACCTCTGGGTGGCGGGTCCTACACTCCGCCGCCGCCCCCTCCGCCGGGTGGTGCACTGCCAGGCGGGCCGTCCGGTGGTGCGAGCTCCGATCGTACGCTCTGGGTCGTGCTCGCGTACCTCGGCATCCTCTCGCTGATCCCGTACTTCGCGAAGAAGGACGATCCGGATCAGGAGATTCGCTGGCACGCGAAGAACGGCCTCGGCCTGTTCCTCGTCGAGATCGTCGCCTGGGGCATCTTCATGGTCCTCGGCATCGCTCTCCGCAACTCGTTCGCGGGCTGCGGCATCGGCATGATCCAGTGCGTGCTCTGGATCGGCTTCCTCGTCATCTCGATCATCTGCATCATCAAGGCGATCAACGGCCAGCGCTACCGCATCCCGGTCGTGACCGACTTCGCCGAGAAGAGCCTCTGATCTGGTGACCGAACATCCCACGGCAACACCTCCTCCGCCGCCTTCGGGCGGCGGAGGTCTCCCGGTCCCGCCTCCTCGCGATCCCATCCTCATCCTGATCCTGAATCTGCTGCTTGCCGGTGGCGCGGGCTACATCCTCATCGGCCAGAAAGCGAAGGGCATCGTCGCGATCGTGTTGTTCTTCGCGGTCGCGTGGCCGACGTGTTTTTCGGCGAGCGGTCTGATCGCGCTCATCGCTGCGATCGACGGCTACATGCAGGCGCAGTCACTCGAAGAAGGCCACGCCATCGGGCAGTGGACGTTCTTCCGCGATCGCCGCTGATCACTCTTCCGCGAACGCGTCTTC
>DASVNL010000843.1:0-1816 GCA_036383875.1 Thermoanaerobaculia bacterium | reverse complement strand
AGCGCGCGATCGAAACGTTGCGCGCGAGCGAGCTCGCGTCGTGGCGCGGGCGCAGCGTCGGGTTCGTCTTCCAATTCTTTCAACTCCTCCCGACGCTCACCGCCATCGAGAACGTCATGCTCCCGATGGACTTCCTCGGCGCGCTCCCCGCGAAGCAACGCCACGCGCGTGCTTCCGAGTTGCTCGCGCGCGTCGGCGTCGCGGCGCAGGCGGACAAACTTCCGGCCGCGTTGTCGGGCGGCGAACAGCAACGCGTCGCGATTGCGCGCGCACTCGCGAACGATCCGCCGCTGCTCCTCGCGGATGAACCGACGGGCAACCTCGATTCCGCAAACGGCGCGGCGGTGTTCGCGTTGTTCGAGGAGCTCGCGCGCGACGGACGCACGATCGTCGTCGTGACGCACGAGCGCGACGCGCCGGTGCATCGCGTGATCACGATCGCTGACGGGAGACTGGTGTGACGCGCTGGCGCAAAGTATTCCGCGATCTCGCGGAGACGCCGGGACGCACGGCGCTGGCGGTGCTCGCGATGGCCGCGGGGGTGTTCGGCGTCGGCGCGATGCTCACCGCGTCGTCGATTCTCGATCGCGAGCTCGCGCGCACGTGGACCGATACGAATCCCGCGACGGCGATTCTGCACACGAGCGCGATCGGCGATCCGATCGTCGACGCGATCCGTCGCATGCCGAATGTGCGCGACGCGGAGCAGCGCACGATGATCATGGGACGCATTCGCGTCGGCGCCGACGAGTGGCGGCCTCTCGCGCTCTTCATCGTGCGCGACTTCGACGACATCCGCGTCGATCGCTTCACCCTCGACTCCGGCGTGTGGCCGCGCGACGGCGAGATCGTGATCGAGCGCAGCGGGATCTCTGTGGCGCGCGCGAACGTCGGCGACGCGATCACTGCGCGCATCGGCGATCGCGACGAACGTCTGCGCATCGCGGGGACCGTGCATGCCGCGGGACTTGCGCCGGGCTGGATGGATCACATGGTCGCGGGCTACGTGCGTTGGCGCGACGTCGATACGACGTCGCTGCGCATCAGCGGCGGCGATCCCGAATCCATCGCTGCGTCGTTACGCACGCGCGGAGTGACGGTTCGCAGCATCGAAGTCCCTCCACCCGGCCATCCTCACGCCGCGCAGATGGAAACCTTCCTCTTTCTTCTCGGCGCATTCGGCGTCCTCGCGCTCGTCCTCAGCGCGGTGCTCGTCGCGAACATGATTCACGCGCTGCTCGTGAATCAACTGCGCCACATCGGCGTGATGAAGGCGACCGGCGCGTCGACGCGGCAGCTCGTTGCGATGTCGCTCGTGCACGTCGCGATTCTCGCGACGCTGTCGTTGCTCATCGCGATGCCGGTCGCGTTGTCCGCGGGCCGCGCGTACGCGCGCTTCGCCGCGTCGATGCTCAACGCGACGCTCACATCGCAGAACGTTCCGCTGTGGGTGCTCGCGACGCAGATCGGCGTCGGCGTGATGGTCCCGATCATCGTCGCGCTCGTCCCGATCGTGCGCACGTCGCGCATCAGCATTCACGAGGCGCTCAGCAACGACACGACGCGCGCGTTCGGGACGCGTGCGTTCGATCGCGTGCTCGTGCGCGTGCGCTTTCTCCCGCGAACGCTGCTGCTCTCGCTGCGCACCGCGTTTCAACGTCGTGGGCGATTGCTGCTTACCGTCGCGACGCTCGCGATCGGCGGTGCGGTGTTCATCGCGGCGCTGAACGTCTCGGAGTCGTGGGCGCAGTCGATCGCAGACGATCACAACGGGCGCCGCTACGACCTCGACGTGCGACTCACCGAACGCGTCGAT
>DASVNL010000842.1:0-8485 GCA_036383875.1 Thermoanaerobaculia bacterium | reverse complement strand
CGCCTGCAACCTCGCGTCGCTGAACCTCATGAAGTTCTACAGCGAGACGAAGGGCTTCGACGTCGAGTCGTATCGCGCGGCGCTGCGCACCGTCATCACGGCGCAGGAAATCGTCGTCGACTTCGCGTCGTACCCGACTCCCGCGATCGAGAAGAACTCGCACGCATTCCGTCCCCTTGGCATCGGCTACGCGAACCTCGGCGCGCTGCTCATGGCCCGTGGCGTTTCGTATGACTCCGAGGAAGGACGTCATTACGCGGCCGCGATCACGTCGATCCTTTCGGGCGAGTCGTATTCACAGTCCGCGAAGATCGCCGAGAAAATCGGACCGTTCGCCGGCTACGCCGTCAACGAAGAGCCGTTCCTGCGCGTGATCGACAAACACCGCCGCAGCGCATATCGCCTCGACGTGCGATCGCTGCCCGCCGATCTCGCCGACGCGGCGTGCAAGGTTTGGGATGAGGCGTACGCCCTCGGCCAGCAGCACGGCTATCGCAATGCTCAGATCTCCGTGCTCGCGCCGACCGGCACCATCGCCTTCATGATGGATTGCGACACCACGGGCATCGAGCCCGACATCGCTCTTGTGAAGTACAAGAAGCTCGTCGGCGGCGGCATGCTCAAGATCGTCAACAACACCGTTCCGACCGCGCTCAAGCGCCTCGGCTACGACGCCAAGCAGGTCAAGGAAATCGTCCAGTACATCGACGAGAACGACACCATCGAAGGCGCGCCGCACATGCTCGAGAACCACTACTCGGTCTTCGACTGTGCGTTCAAGCCCGCGAACGGCACGCGCTCCATTCATTACATGGGGCACCTCAAGATGATGGGCGCCGTGCAGCCGTTCATCAGCGGCGCGATCTCCAAGACCATCAACATGCCCAACAGCGCGACGGTGGAGGAAATCGAGCAGGCCTATTACGAGGCCTGGAAGCTCGGCCTCAAGGCTGTGGCGGTTTATCGCGACGGTTGCAAGCGCTCGCAGCCGCTGTCGACCGGCAAAGAGAAGCAGGTCCTCGAGCAGCTCGGTGTCGGCCCGACGGCCGTGCGCCGCAAGCTCCCGGACGAGCGCGAGTCCATCACGCACAAGTTCAACATCGGCGGCCACGAGGGCTACATCATCGTCGGCAAGTACGAAGACGGAACTCCGGGCGAGATGTTCATCACCATGGCCAAGGAAGGCTCGACGATCTCGGGTCTCATGGACAGCTTCGCGACGATGACTTCGCTGTCATTGCAGCACGGCGTTCCTCTCCAGCTCCTGGTCGATAAATTCACGCACACGCGCTTCGAGCCGAGCGGCTTCACGAAGAACCCCGAAATCCCGATGGCCAAGTCCATCATGGATTACATCTTCAAGTGGCTCGCAATCAAGTTCCTGAGCCGCGATGCGCAGGAGCACGCCGGCGTCATCCTCCGCGACGACATCGAAGTCGCGACGTCGTCCCCGGCCATCAAGTCGCCGTCGAATATCACGACGCCGACGGCCAGCGACATCGCGTTCATCGACCGCGTCACGGCCGCGACTCCCGCGGAAGCGCCGAAGGTCATGGGCTTCGTGATGCCCGCGAAGAATGCAGACGCCGTCAACCCCGGCCCGAAACACGGCACGTTCCTCTATCAGCAGGACGCGCCGTCGTGCAGCGACTGCGGCGAGATCATGGTCCGCAACGGCGCATGCTACAAGTGCCTTAACTGCGGCTCGACGAGCGGCTGCTCGTAAGCACTGGCTCAATGAGTTCGATCGAAGGGCGGCCGAAAGGCCGCCCTTTCTCGTATGCGGCCTGCATCACATTCGCGTAGTCGTCGTACGTGTTGATTTCATTGCGCGCGACGATGCGACGAACGATCGCAAGCTCGCGCGTGCCGTCCGCAGTGAGCTCGCCGCTCAAGCGATCGAACAGTGCGAGGACGCGTTCCTTCATCGCGCGCAGATGAATCACCTGCGATGACAGTCCGGCGTTGTGAATACGCCATTCGGCGACCACCTCGTCGACGCTGCAGATCGTCGCGCCGCGATCGGCGAGACGAAGCCACGCGGACCAGTCATCGAAATGCGCAGCGCCCGCGTCGAAACCACCGGCTGCGCGCAACGTGCTCGTTCGCGCAAGCACCGCATTGACGTGCGGATTGCACGACAGGATGTCGCCGAATGACTGCGCACCGTGCGACAGCACGTGCGTCGGGACGTCGGGAAGTTCGGCGGATGAGCCCGTGATGACGCGCCGCGTCATGCCGAAGCAGAGATCCGCGCGATGACGCTCGGCCGCGTCGACGAGCGTCGCGATGCGGTGCGGCAACGCGACGTCGTCGTCATCGAGAAAGATGACGTACTCGCCGCGAGCCGCGTCCAGCCCGGCGTTTCTCGCGCGCCCGACGCCGCCCATGTCGCAGCGAAGAACGGTCACGCGGCGATCGGTCACTTCGAAGCTGCCACCGTCATCGACGACCACGATTTCGACGTTGGGGTACGTCTCCGCGAACACCGATGCGAGGGCAGTGTGAACGTACTGCGGACGCGCACAGGTAGTGATGACAGCGGTGACGAGAGGTGGCACGGACTTACGAAAAAGGGTAACAGATGTAGGTATCATGCAGCCCTGCCCGCACCGCTGATCTCCGTTCTGCTGCCCGTCACCTTGCCGTGGTCGGATGCCGCGGCGTCGCTCGCATCTCTCCTCGCGCAAGTCGATGCGCCGCCGTTCGAAATCCTCGTCCTCGACGCCAACCGCGACACGATCCCGCCAGTCGCCGACCCGCGCGTGCGCTGGATCTATGTCCCGAACGCGAACACGTTCCAGTTGCGCGTCGCGGGGATCGCAGCCGCGCGAGGCTCGATCATCGCGGTGACGGAAGATCACTGCATCGCGTCGCCGAACTGGGTCGCCGAGATCGCGAAGGCGCACGCGGCAGATCGCTCGATCGCGCTGCTCGGTCCGACGGCGAATCACCCCGACGCCGCGATCGCGGCGATCGATCGCGCAAATTTCATCCTGACGTTCGCGGGTCAGAACGCAAAGCGCATCGACCTCAACGTGCGCGCGCTGCCTGTGCCGACGAACCTGTCGTTCAAGCTCGACGCACTTGCAACGCGCGACGTCACGCCCGCGGATCTCGAATATCGCTGGTTCCAGGAGCTCCGGAAGGCCGGGCAGATCGGCATCGCCCGATCGGTCGTGTTGCAGCACAACCAGTCGCTCGGCGCGACCGCGCCGGCGGTTCATCTCGCGAGCGGCCGCTCGTTCGGCGCCTCGGTGCGAATCGCGCCGTGGCGTCATCAATTGCAATGGTGGGCGTCGCTGCCTTTGTTGCCCACGCGACTCCTGCGTCTGACCCTGCCGGACCTGGTAAGTGGCGCAGGCGGCGTGCGCGCGTCGTTCGCAGATTTCCTCTGCCTCGGATTGCTCATCGCCGCGAACGTCTGCGGTCAGGCGATGGGCGCAATCGCCGGCCCCGGTTCGAGCCGGCGCCGTTTATGAATTGAGTAGCGCCTTTAGGTCGAGCTCAGTGGAAGCCGTCGTATCGGCCTTCAGAACGTTTCGGATCTGCTCCAGTGCGTAATCGTTCTCTTCCTTCGAATTCGACGCGACGCAATCCGACGGCACAATGACGTTGAAATCGCGCATGTACGCGTCGTTCGCGCTGAACAAAATGCAGATATTGCCGGCGACGCCCGTGAGAATCACAGTGTTGACGCCTAAATAAGTGAGCAACGTGTCGAGCGTGGTCGCGAAGAAGGCGGAGTGTTTCGGCTTCAGAACGAAATAATCATCCTCCGCGGGCCGCAATATCCGTGCGACTTCCTCGCCGCGCACGCCGTCGTGCAGCACGTGCTCGACCACGCGGCGGAAATCCGACTTCCAGCGGCCGAAATTGTCATTGACGTAGATCGACGGGATCCCGGCCTTCCGCGCGTTCTCCTTCAGCGCGGCAATGCGATGCGCCATCGGCAATGCTTGCTCGACGAGCGCCTCCGCTCCTTCGAACTCCATGTCATTGATCACATCGATCAGCAGCAGGGCGACGGCGCAATTCTCGGGAACGCTTCCGTGAAGATCGTCATTGTTCGCAGGCATACCCGTGACGAAAGCACATCGGAGGCCATCGTCGTGATCCACCTCACGCCGGGCCGCATCGCCCGATGCGATCATCCGCCTCCATTTTTCGTCGGATCGGAAAGGTACAAATGAAACGGATTGGTCTGGGTGTGCTCCTGCTGTCGTTGAGTGCGATGGGCGCGGGAGATGTGTGGCAGGAGTTGAAGATCGCGAAGGCGGACGCGGCGAAGGACGTCGTCTCGTCGTTCGCGTACGGAAGCGTCAGTGTCTATCGCGTGCGCGACACGTTTCGCGCGGCGTCGCCCGCGGCGCGCGCGGCGATCGTCGAGCAGGTGCTGGTGTGGACGAAGGCCTATGTGAATTCGCCCGCTTTTGCGAAGGATTACGCCGCTTTTCGCGAGAACGCGAAGCCGCAGCCGGAAGAGCGTCCGTCCATCGATGAAGAGCTGGAGCAGCGCCGCGAGCAACGCAAAGCGGATCTCGAAGAAGCCAAGAAGAGCGTCGCCGAGATGCCGGCGGAGTATCGCAAGGCGGCCGAGGACGGGTACAAGGCCGCGGTGGAATCGATGAAGCAGCTCGACACGCCGGAGTTCCGCAAGATCGAGCGCCAGGGACTCGAAGCCGAGCGCAAGTCGGAGCAGGAACAGTTCGAGGAATCGCTCGCCGAGTGGGAAGAGAGCTATCCCGAGAATCCGAAAGAACTCGTCAAGAAGCGGCTCGAAGAATTTCTCGAGGCGACGTCCGACGTCGACTATGAGGCCGAGACGGTGAAGCGCGGCAACAAGATGCGTTTCGCCGACGGCGAATACGAGAATAAAGGTTCCGAGTGGAAGCTCGCGTATCGCGCGGGCAAAGAGCCGACGGAGAAGGCGCGTGCATTCGCGGCAGCGTGGCTGTCTGAACTATGACCCGCCGGTGACTTTCTTGTACGTATCAAAGTCGGCGACCGAAGGGTCGCCGACGCCATACGGCGGCTGCGGACGATATTGAATGATCAATTCAATTTGTTTTCCGACGGAATCGCCTGCAATGCGACCCGCCAGCGTCAAGGCCTGATCGATTCCCGAAGAAATGCCGCCGCCCGTCACGAATTTGCCGTCGAATACGAATCGCGGAAATCCATTGACGATCTGAACATTCGGATAGCGCTTCTGAAACGTCGTCAAATAGCTCCAATGCGTGGTCGCCCGCAACGTCTCCAGCAATTTCGCCTCAGCCAAGACGAACGCCCCAGTACAAACCGACGCGACCCATTGTGCGTCACCGGCGTGATGGCGCACGAATTCCAGCAATTTCGCGTCGGAGGTCGCGCCTTTGATGTACGCGTCGCCTCCGCCGGGAACGAACAGGACGTCAATTTTCTTGTCCGCGAGCTCGTCGAAGGACGCGTGCGTCTTGAGCTCCGCGCCATTGAACGATTTCACCGAGGTTTTGGCCTCGTGCCCGGCGAGCAGGACGTGCAGTTCGAGATCGGGCACGCGCCAGAACGCGCGCATCCAGCTGAAAGATCTCGTACGGATTCGCGACATCCATCATGTCGAATTCCGGAACGATGGGGATGCAGATCGTGAACGACTTCATGCCACCTCCGCGATCCGCTAGTGTACGCTCGCTCCGCCCATGAGGAGGAACGATGGCCGAAGGTCCCTGCACCCACATCAGCGCGGTTGAAACGATCAAACACGCGAAGAAGCGCGAATGCGAGGAGTGCGTGAAGATCCACTCGCGCTGGGTGCATCTGCGCACGTGTCAGGAATGCGGCGTCACGCTCTGCTGCGACAGCTCGCCGAATCGGCACACGACCAAGCATGTCCGCGCGACGAAGCATCCGGTGGTGGCGTCCGCGGAGCCGGGTGAGCGCTGGCTGTACTGCTATCCCGACGACGCCTTCGTCGAATATTGAGATCCACCGCTCGTAGCACGACAGCGCGAAATCCCGCTTTTTACGGTGATTTTTCGCGATTTCGTTGACGCGAGGGCGCGAAAGTCGATTTGATGTCGCGGATTCAGGAGGTTTGCGATGACGAATTCCGATTTCTTTGTCGAGCGTTGGGAAAGCGAGCAGGCGGCGTTCCGTAAAGTGCTGGCGGCGTTGCCGGCCGATAAGCTCGAGTACTGTCCGCACGAGCGGAGCAGCAAGGCCGGGAACCTCGCGTGGCAGCTCGTCACCGAGCAGGAGGGCGTGGCCGACATCCTGAAGTCGAACCGCACCGTGTACGAAGTGACGGCGTGCCCGGACCACGAAGGCATTCTCGCCGCGTGGGACAAGGCCACCGCGGCTGTGCGGGAGGCGATCAAGACGAAGGACGAGGCCAAGTGGGAAGAGGAAGCTGAGTTCATCTACGGCGGCGTGCCGGCGTGGAAGGACAAGCAGAAAAACATGCTCTGGGGCTTCCTGTTCGACATGGTCCATCACCGCGGACAGCTCAGCACCTACATCCGTCCGATGGGCGGCAAAGTGCCGTCGATCTACGGACCGTCCGGCGACTCAGAACAGCACGATGCGCCGAGCGCTTAGCTCACCGCGCCTTCGTCGACGGTCAGGGTTCCTGCGTCCGCATCGAGCGTGGCCATCGCGCCGACCGGGATGGTCAGCTTCTGCTCGATGTGTCCGAACGAGAGTCCGGAGATCGCAGGCTTCGCGCCGCCGCCGAAGCGATCGCGAAGAATGTCCTCGAGGCTGAATGACGGGCCGTTGTAGTTGCATTCACTGCAACGGCCAAACGCGAAGCCGGCCATCCGATCGAACTTCCCGCCGAGGGCGAGCTGCGTGAGCATGCGGTCGACGCGATACAACTCTTCGCGCACGTCCTCCGCGAACACGATTCGTCCCTCGGTCTCGAGCTCGTACGGCGTGCCCATGAGCGTCGCGAGGAGCGTGAGATTGCCGCCCGCGAGACGTCCCGTCGCCTTGCCGGGCGCGAGTCGCAGCACGCGATTGTTGCGATCGACGAGCTCCGTCGGTTTCTTCTCCGGCGCGCCGAGGACGCCGACCGGTTCCGGCGACATCAGCACGCGCTTGAAGTAGTCGAGTGAATACGGATCGAGCGACGAGCTCGCGACCGGGCCGTGAAACGTGATCAGTCCCGTGCGCTGATGAATCGCGTTGAGCAGCGCGGTGATGTCGCTGTAGCCGACGAGCACTTTCGGCTTGCGCGCGATGAGGTCATAGTCGAGGAACGGCAGCACGCGCGGCGAGCCCCAGCCGCCGGTGTAGCAGATGATTCCTGCGACGCCATCGTCGGCGAACATGCGATTGATGTCGTCCGCGCGATCGCGATCGCGTCCCGCGAAGTAGCCGTGACGATCGTACGCATGCGGTCCGATCACGACCTTCAGGCCGATCGCCTCGAGTTGCTCTTTCGCGAGCGTGATGCGATCCGCCTCGAACACCGCCGACGCCGGCAGCACGAGTCCCACCGTGTCGCCCTCGGCGAGTCGTTTCGGTTTGACGATGGGCTTCGCGACGCTGCGCGAAACCGGAGTCGCGGGCGCGGCGGAGAGCGTGGATGCGGCGGTGGCGAGCGTGACGAGTCGGGCGAACCCGCGGCGATCGATCATGCGATGCATTCTGTCGCATACTGCGCCGCATGAAACGCGTTGCCGCGCTGATCTTCCTTCTCGTTTTCGCATTCGTTGCGTTCGCGCATCACACCGCGACGCCGACGACCATCATCTTCGTGCGTCACGCGGAGAAGCTCACCGATCCGACGAACAAGGACGTGGGGTTGAGCCCGGAAGGCGAAGCGCGTGCGGAAAGACTCGCGCGCATGCTCGCGGGCGCGAACGTCACGACCGTTCACACGACACCATATGTGCGCACGCGGTCCACTGCCGCGCCGACCGCGAAGATGGCGAAGGTCACGCCGATCGAGACCACTCCTGGTCCGGCGTACGCCGCGGACATGGCCGCGAAACTGCGCGCGTCGCACGGAACGATCCTCGTGGTCGGACACTCCAACACGACGCAGGACCTGATGAAGGCCCTCGGCGTCGAGAACGCGCCGAAGATCGAAGAGTCCGAATACGACAATCTGTTCATCGTCACGTTCACCGGCGACGGCGAACCGACGATGCTGCACCTGCGGTACTGATCGGGCGAGCGCTACGCGGTTCGCCCGACCCAGCCCGAACTGACCGGCACGCGGCGGCCGGCAAGCATCGCCGCGATTTCCGGCGTCGACTCGGTGAGCGGTCGCAGGTACTCGCCCTCGAGCACCGACACCGCGACGCCGTTGCGATACGCGATGCGCGTTCCCGCGATCGCGCGAATGCGCTCGTCGGTCGTGAGGATGCCGGTGAGGTTGAGCGGGTCGGCCGCGCTGATGACGACGATCGCGTCGTCGTGCTGCTCGCGCCGGATCTCCCGCATCCGCTCGATCGCTTCGGGCAGCGCGAACTGCTCGCCGCTCATGCCGTGCACG